>JAFZTO010000014.1 GCA_017618795.1 Clostridia bacterium
GTTGTACAGAGGCTCCTGGCCTACCGAATACGTATCCCACGGGCTCCCCCCTTTAACTATCTTGTACACCTTTTCATATATGCTCTGCATTTTGCTGTCCATATCGCGCAAAACCGGGAGGCCGGTGTCTTTGTCAAGATAAGCCGCGGTATATCCCGAACCGACGTAGAATACGTCGTATATGAATCCGACAAAACCGTATTTGTCCTCGTAATCCGCCGCGTTGTTGGAATTCAGATCGGCGCCGTAGTTTTTAATCATTTCGGAGAATCTGTCTATCGTCCACTGCCCGCTGTCGACAAGACCGTACGGATATTCCATTTTTATGTCGTCGAACATGCTTTTGTTGAAAAACATTACATATGTGTCCTGTTTATCGTTCAGAAGCGAATCGTTGATGGCAAAATACTGCCTGTTGAGCAGTCTCATGCTGTCGTTCAGGGATTTCTGCCACCACGGGGCGTCAAGGTCGACATAAGGAACGGTGTCCAGATTTGCGAATATCCCCTCGGAGGAAAGAACGGCTGCGTCTATTATTCCGGGAATGCAGATATCGCAGATTTCGTCGCCGGACAGACCGTTCTCGTTAAGCGTGGCATAAAAAAGGTCTGCGCTTGAGTTTGCGTCGTTGAACGTCACGAAATTCAGTTTGACCTTATAATCCTCGGCTATCCTCTGATTCCGGTTGTACGTTGCATTGTCGAGAACGGTCAGCGCCTCCTCCTGAGTGGTCGAAACTATTGCCATTTCTCCCCATCCCATTTCGGGGTCTCGGCACATTATCGTGAACGTCGCGCCGTCGTATTCGACGTCCGGAACGTTTGCCCTGTATCTCGTCCCGTCACTGTATTTCCCGGAAACGTCCGCCTGCGTACCGGGTTCGCCGCCTTTCCGTTCGGATCCGTTTAAAAAGCATATTACCGATCCGGCCAGAAGCGCAGCGGAAAGAACAAGGCACACGACCGCTACGATTTTATTTTTCTTTTTTGCCAGCAGAACGGCGGCCGCGACCGTTTGTCCGCCCGGTGCCGGATCAGCCCGGTCATCGGCGCCGGAATCCGTTTTTTCCGCCGTGTCGGCCGTCGACGGAGATGTTTGAGGAGTTTCATCCGTCGAACCGGCATGAGTCGTTTCCGGCTTTTCGGTTTCCGGAGCGGACGTGTCCGGTTCGACCGTTGCAACCGAAGGCGCGGTCTCTCCGGCTCCGAGAAGAACGCAGTTGATTCCGAACTCGTCGGGATCCCAGCTAAACGCATCCTCATACCCAGTCCTGGTCGTGCCGAACGCATTGCTCAGCGTACTGTGACTCGTGTAGTCAAGATAAATGACAAGCATGGAAAACTCGAATCCGGGTTCGACTTCTCCCATTCCGTTTCCGCTTTTTGCCATAATGTCTTCCGCAATTATTTCCCACGTCATGCAGCCTTCGAACGTCCACCCGTATTCCGTAACCTTTGCCGAGGCGGGATACGTTTCGTAATCGGTTATAACGCTTTCGTTTACCACGCACTGGTGAAGCCAAAGCGGACGGGGGGCGTCGCTGCCTCCCGCGGTGACCTGCGGGGCGGAGGCAAACAGCGGGGCGCGGTTTGCTCCGATCGAACCTATGTCAAGGCACGTTATGCCTTTCAGCATGTTTCCGCCGTCAATAAAGAGCTGGATCGCATCCCCTCCGTCAAAAGCGTCCTCCGTCCAGTGGCAGTGGGTAGGATCTGAAACGTCGTACGCCCAGTACAGATAGTTTTCGTCCCAGATGAGATACATGTCGAGAAACGACGTTTCCGGAATATCGTAGAAACCTCCGGAGACGACGGCTTTGGCGTTTTTCCCGTCAATACGGATTTTCAGAGCGTCTTCCCATGCCTCGTCGTTTAAAAGGCCGTCGAAAACCGGCTTTAAATCGGTGTGCGGGACATATACTTCTCCGACAGGCGCTTTCATGTCTGTCGCAAATGCCGAGACGGAAAAGACCGCCGCGATTACGACCGCCATCAGCACAATTGCTTTTTTCATTGTGTAGCTGCTCCTTTTTTATACGCGCTGCGCGTCATTTTATTCTATTATAAATCTTTTTTTGCCGCATGTAAATAACCTTATTGGAAAAAAACATATATTTTTTGGAATAAACGGAGCCGTTGAAACCATGTTTTCCAAGATATTCAGTTTTTTTTCCATTTTATTTATTTATTGTTTTGAAACGTTGTGGTATAATATTAAAAAAACGGAGGGAACGGAGGGAAAATGAAAAAACACATTGTTCTGATTCTCCTGGTGATTGCCTGCTGCTTCATATGTTCCTGCGACAGCCGCAAACCCGTAAGCGTTGTTAAAAACGGAGAGGTACTGTTCGACATTGTGATTCCGGAAAATCCGTCGAATGATATAAGAGACGCCGTAAAGCTTTTCAGAACCGTAATCAAAAACGCGACCGGAGCGTCTTTCGAAGTATATCAGGAAGACGATAATGAAATCGGAAAAAACAATCCGATCCTTTTCGGGTGCCGGAAGCCCGCCGGTCTGGCGATCGCCGCCCTTCCTCTGTATTCGTTTGTTTATTTCGTGAGCGGGGACTATATTTATATTGAAGGAAACGGGGACGGCACATACGTCGAAGCGGTTGAAACGCTTCTTAACGAGCTGGTCGGTTACGATCCGGAAAGTGAAAGGTACAGCATGTCATCAACGTCAAACGATCTGTTTTCCGGAACGGAGACAAGAGGAAATCTGGATTTCGATCACGGCCGGACTCCTCTGGACGAATCGCATTTCGATGAAAGCGAAAGTATCAAAAGATTTATCAGTGAAGGCTATGCGCTTGAATTTGCCGGAGCGGACGGTTACGGTCTGACAATAAAAGACGCGAACAACGGCCAAACCCTTTTCTGTTCGGAAAAACCGCTGACGGTAAGGATCACAGAGCGCAGACAGGCGACAGGGAGCGGCTTTCAGTTCGAAAAGGAGTTTTCCGCGAAATACAGCAATGTGATACGTTCCGCGGACGGTTATACCGCGGCCGGCGATGTTTTAACCGGAAACGGCAGCGTAATCAGAATAATCGACTTTTACTATATTGAAAACGGAATTTTCTGCATCGACAGAACGGTAGGCGTTGTTTCGCCGTCAAAGCGGGATGCGGGTTTCGAAAGCGTTTTTTCCGTCAGTTGCGCCGGCAATGACGTTTCAAGCGACGACTGCGAGTACTTCGTTCCGGGTTTGCTGTTCAAAGATACCACGTATATGGAAACTTCCAATCCGTTCGGCGGGAGCCTTTTCTCCGATCTGTCGGCGGGCAGAGCGTATGCCAGAACCGTATCCACGCCCCTGCCGTCCGCCATGGTCAGATCGAAGTCGGGAGGGTATTCGCTGACGCTTCAGAATGTTCATCCGGACATTGAAAACGCCGATACGCCTGTCCGTGCCGGCAATACGTCCGGAGACAAAAGTCTGGGATATGTTACCGGTGAAGCGAAATACGGGGCAATCGGGTACTCGTTTGCCGGCGGCGTCTCGGTTGATTTCGTTTATCCCGCGGCGGAGGGTCCTTATACGTACGAAAATTCAAACTTCAGCTGGATATGCCGGTATTCGCCGCTTGACGCGGACGTTGAACACAAGTACACGCTGGCCTTGATAGTTGACAGAAAAGACAGCTATAACGATGCAATGGTTGCTTCGTATCTTTCGTCCTTTGCACTTGAATCGCCTTTATGCCGTGACGTCGACATCGAGGAGCTGTACAGGGATCAGATGGTAATTTACGATAAACTATTTACGGAGTATAAAAGCAGCGACGGAAAAACAGCGAGCGCCGGCCTGTTTTTCGATGCAAGCGTCAAAACCGGAGAGCCGTTTTCGCCGGTTTCATACCTGTTCGGCTTCTCGGGGGCGCAAAGCCTGGCGGCTTTTCAGATGTACAGGGAGGGATTGACGGCCAACAACGAAAGCTTAAAGAAAAAAGCCGTTAAAATGCTTGACTTCTGGTCGTCTGATACGATAAACAGCGGCGCACTGCCGGCAGTATGGTGGATACCGAATTCCACGACGGGAGGAAACGCCAACAATTACGCGTCGTTTCTGAGGGTTTTCGTTGACGGAATGGAATCCGTCGCGGACGCATATTCGCTTTCCGTCAGATACGGAGAAAAGCATCAGAACTGGCTTGACGCCGCGATCAAAACCGCCGACTTTCTCGTAAGCAGCCAAAGCGAGGAAGGGACGTGGTGCAGAGCGTACTACACGGACGGATCCCCGGCAAGAACCGGAAAACTGGCGCCCGGCAGAATATCGACAGCCGTAATCTGGGGAGGATACGACGGAAAATCTCCGCTCGCTTCCGAGTGCGCGGTAAGATTTCTTTACAAAATGTATAAAATCACCGGCAATAAGAAATACGCCGTTTCGGCAAAAAAAGCAGCCGAATGGGCATACGGAACCCTGTACTCGGAAATGGGGAAATACGTGGGAGTCTGCCCGGATCACATCAACATCGTGGATAAAGAGTCGTCGATATACGCGATGTACTGCTTCATCAGCGCATACGAGCTGACCGGCGATCAGAAATATGTCAGCGCGGCGGTTCACGCGGCCGTTTGCGCGATGAGTTTCGTTTACGTTCACGATTTCGCGGTGAAGGAAACTCCCGATCCGTACCGCGGCGTAAACATTATGGAAAACGGCGGAATGATGGGGACGTCGATTATCGCTACCGGATACTATACGACGGACGAATACTCGTCGGTGACATATTCCGAATATTACGAGCTCTATAAAACAACCGGGGACAGACGTCTGCTTGAAATTGCCAGATTCATTCAGGCAAACACGAAAAGCCTCGCGGATACCGACGGATCGATGGGCTGGTTTTCAAAAGGCGTTTCGCTTGAAGCGACAAACGGAATAACCAATGTGTTTTCGACAGCCGGTGACGGGGTATGGCTTCCCTGGATCAGTGCGTGCTTCTGCGACCCTTACATAGACCTATATGATAAATACGGATGCGGAGACGTTTTCAGGCTGAAATAAAAACACCGTTTACATTTTCCTGTTCTGCAGTGAAAATGTAAACGGTTTTCTGTTGCTGTTTCTCTACCATACAGGGCGCAAAAAACGCTTATTGCAACGCGTTTTTTCTGTTAATTTCATCGATGTCTATCCAGTGAACGTTTTTTTCATCTTCGTCGAAGTTCTGCACCGCTTTCCCGCTCCTGATCTGATTTCTGTATTCGCCAGGAGAAATACCGAACTTGTTTTTAAACTGCAGATTGAAATGCGTTTCATATGAAAAGCCGAGACTTACTGCAATTTCACATATCGACATTTGCGGATATTCGCTCATCATAGCAATTGATTTTTTCAGTTTTAAATCTCTTTGATACTGAATCGGCGTAATGCCGTAATTCAAAATAAAAGCGTTGCGAAGCGTTCTCTCTGAAACATACAGCTTCGACGCCATTTCCTTTGCCGACAGAAAAACATCGTAACTGTTGAGAATCAGACTCCTGCACTGATCGGCAAGATTTTCGTCGCTGCCTTCCGCTTTTATCATGGAATTGGCCTCCGAAGCCCTATAAAGAAGCATGGTGCACATCAGGGACGACTTCGAGTGGTCGCCGTTTCCTTCTTTCCAAAATGTATTAATTGTTTCCTTTATCAGTTTTTTTATTTCAGGAAACATCGTGCAATCCACCATGCCCGTTATTTCCACGGTGCCCGGAACGGGCTTAAGGCTTGAAACTGAAAAAACATCGCCGTCCATGGCGTTTGCGTGAATAAAATACACCTTTGTTCCCGCCCTGCACGGCCTGTTCCCGAAGTGGTGTATCCCGCTGTGAAGGATGAGAAAGCTGTTTTTCTGCAAAATAAACTCATGCCTGTCCATCATTACTGGCATCTCGCCTTCAGAACAGTATATTAAATCATGGCACGGCAGCACTCTGTCGGGGTGGAGAGAAGCCGATTTGTGGATGTGAGGGTTGCAGGCCAGCACATTTCTCGGCCCGTTGATGCTGTATAAACTCATTGCGCGTCCCTTTTCCATTTTTTATAATTATTATACCAAATTTTTAATTGAAATGCAACCGTTTTTCTGATATAATTATGTCAGTTTGAAAAATATTCCGCCCGGAGGCCGGTTTTATGAAAAAATTATTAGTTTTTGTTGCTGTCGCCGCAGCCGTTTTCTGTTTGACGGTTTGCCCAAGCGGCAAAGATATGGAAAAGAACGTGGGGAAAATCAACGTCGGATTCGGCTCTCCCGTGGCCGACGGTGTGATCGGGCCGGACGAATACTCGGCTCATGTCACTCTGGACGATTCCAACATGAAAGCGCTTACCACCATAAGCTACGACGTCCCTGCCGGACACAAAATAGAAGCCTATTTTTCGTGGGATGACGATTACCTGTACGTCGCATACGACGCGACAGACGTAACAAGGTGCCCGTCCGGCGTCGACGGCGCGGGCAACTGGCAGTTCAACGGCGACAACATTCAGTTTTTTGCCGACATCGGTCCGGTTCTTGCCTATCGCGAGCTTCTCGATACCGAAGCCCGCGGCGGAAGACGGTCGACAATCTTTGCGGTCGGGATGAATGCAAACGATACGTATTTTTATCTGCACCAGCTGTCCGGGAACGACGCGATAATCAATCTTTCGCCCGATCCCAGCCCTTCCGCGGCTGTCAGCACGGATCAGGGATGGACTGCCGAGATCGCCGTTCCATGGGATACTCTGATAAACGATTTGAACGCCAAGGTTGAGGATACTCAGATCTCACGTGCGAACATCGGCAACGGCGCGGTCGTCAAAGCGTTGATTATCTACAACGACATGGAAACCGCGGGGACGCTCAAAAACATGTTCGGGACCACCTTTTCCGATTACTCTCAGCCGTTCGACTGGCAGCCTGAGGAATTCGGTATCGAACTTGTCCTTTACGGAGGTAATACGATAGCCGAAACCGTAAAAAGATCGCCCAATCTTCCGCCCGAAACAGCCGAAGAAACTTCGCCCGGCTCTTCGGCGGATACGGACAATCCGCCGGCGGGCAGTATCGAAACTCCGTCAATCACCGAAAAACCGGGCGAAGAGAACAAAGGCGGCGTCCCAGCGGTTTTAATTGTCTGCGCGTGCGCTCTTGCATGCATAATCGCGGCGGTTGTCATTGCTGCGATGCTGAAAGGAAGAAAGAAATGACTGACGCTTTGAAATCCAGATTTTTTTCCGCGCTGATCGTCTTTGCCGTCGTTTTATCTTTTATATCCTGCGGCAGGGGAAATCCGCGCGAAAGCAAAGAAAGCGAAGCCGGATCGGGAAAAAACGGATATAACGCCAATCTTCCCGATGTAAAATACGACGGATACACGTTCAGGATTTTGGAACGCGATCACAGCCAGGGCTGGGGAGAAAAAGGGTTTTTCGATGAAGAAACGTCGACTGTATTCGGAGAATCCGTTTACAGGCGAAACAACGTTATAGAATCAAGATACGGAATAGAACTCGATTTGCAGGAAGTAAACGACACCAACATCAAGGGAGGCCCGATTTACAGGAAAGCCTTTCAATCGCTTTCCACATACACGGACGACTATGATCTTATTCTGCCGAGCGTTTACGACGCGATAACTTTATCAGGTTTTCTTCTTGACCTTTCGCAGGAAGAGTATATTGATCTTGACGCAGATTGGTGGTCAAGGAATCTGAACAAAAGCATCGCAATAGGGGGAAAGCAGTATTTCGCGATAAGCGACGCCATGTTCAACGACAAACTTGATTCAGCCATTATCCTGTTCAATGACAAAATTCTGAATGATCTGAACCTCGAAACACCCTATAAATATGTTAAAAACATGACGTGGACGGTTGACAAACTGTCGGAATACATAAAAGGGTACGGCGCCGACGTTAATAACGACGGAATCGCAGGGTATGAAGACAGATACGGTATTTTCTTCCTTGAGTATTCCGGACTGGTGGTAGGTTCAGGAGTTACCGGTTCACACATGGACGAAAACGGCATCCCGGTTCTTAACCCGATTTCATCGAATTACGAGCGTATTTTCGACAAACTGTTTACTTTTGTAACCACCCCGTACAATGTTTTTAATATGTATAACTATGCAGGTCCGCAGATGGATACGTATTCCGGTTCGTCGCCCAACGAGGTCATTGATGCAATTTGGCGGAAATTCAGGGACGGCGACACGATGTTCTGCGCCTGCTCTATAGAGTGCATAGCGTATTATCTGAACGATATGGACAGCTACGGTGTTCTGCCTTACCCGCTTGCGGACGAAAATCAGCTGACATACTACAATCGCGTAGGCCATACCGGAGCAACTTTTATTACGATTCCGTATACGGTCGCAGATCATAACAGAAGCGCAATAATTGTTGAGGATTTGAGCTGCGAGGCGAAAAACATCATATGTCCCGCATTTTACGACAAATTGCTCGGTATACGATCTGTAAGAGACGACGAGTCGGTTGAAATGCTCGATCTGATCTTCAACGAGGAAATTCTTGATCTTGATCTGGTTTACGAATGGGGGGCATTTGTCGTCCGCTGGCACACGCTTCTCCATTTCGGAGATTACGAAATTAGCAGCGCATATGCCGGTGCATGGGATTCTGCGCAGGAAAGACTGCACAACACGTTAACGGTTCTCGGACTGATCGATTAAAATGTCACACATGAAAAAAGCCGGAATGCTGTTTCTGTTTATTGTAACAGCAACAGTTGCAGTGTTTATGAACGGATGCAACAACAAGGAAAACAATCATATGACTTCCTCAACACCTGACGGTTTTCCCGAGTCGGTCGAACCCTTCAAGGGGACCGCAGGCATCGGGAACAGTGTTTTTTACGTAGAGTTTAACAGCTATACGGGCGGGCTTAACAAGCTTGTCTGTCAGTCAGACGAAACATACCTGAATTATGTGGCGGGGCTTGACAATTACGGCAGCCGCTCCATGAAGGGCGACAAATGGTTCGGAGACGTCGATATAAGCTACAAAAAGAAGTCCGCCGAATACAGAGAAGTTTCAACGTCGTTTTCGTACGACATCAGGGAAACGACGCGTGTGGGACAGAACGGGATCAACGTTATCTACGGTGAAAAAAGCTCCGTGGAAAAAGGACTGGAGGACATCAAACTGAAACAGAAGTGGCTGCTGTCCGGTGACGTGCTCAGATGGGAAACGGAAATAACCAACAGCTGCCCGGAGACGATAACTCTCGGATCGGTTTCATTTCCCATGATGTTCAACTCCGCTCTCGGCGGAACGCAGGAGGAGATGTACGAAAAGTACGTTTACAACCATTCGTTCGTCGGATATACCGAATCGTATTTTTACGCTTGCAGAAACAGCGGCTGCGGGCCTGTGCTCCTTCTCTATCCTGTTGACGGAACTTCTGTGGAATTTCAGTACTGGAGAGGAAATCTCAACTGTTCCTCCATGTATGTGATTGCCGGCAACAGTCAGGAGGAATATCCCGATTCGTCATATCTTGATCTTCATACTCAGGATCTTGCCCCCGGAGAAAGCATAACTTACACGTTCGAAATGCGCTGGTGCGAAAGCACGGACGACATCAGCAAAACGCTTGAGGCCGCCGGGAAAACCGGATTCCTTTCAATGCCTGGAATGGTTACGTCAACCGACCTTCCGGTGTCTCTTGCCCTTTTCACCGGCAAAAAAATAAGTAAAATCAGCGGGCAATTCGCAGATAAGACCGAAATAAAAGAAATAGAAACGCTGAGTGGAACCGGTTACAGCATTTCATTCCAGGCGTTAGGTCAGAACATAATCAGTCTGGACTTCACCGACGGTTCAAAGACCGCCCTTCTTTACTTTGTCACCGAACCCCTTGAAGAACTTATCGAAAAAAACACGGCCTTTATCAGCGAGCATCAGCAGGAAACCGATGAAAGCGATCCGTGCTATATGGGGTTTCTGCCGTGGGACATGGTAATGGCAGATCTCACTGGGGACGGGTTGCTCGATTCTGACAACTTCAAAACCGATGGCTATTCCCCGACCGGGTGGTGGCATTACGGCGGAGACGAAATGGGTTTCTCCCCCGCTTTGTACCTGTCGCTGAAAAACGTTTATTCTCCCGATCTCAGCCAGATAAAAAAACTCGTTGACTATATCAACATATTTGTTTACGGTGCGATGACGGAAGAGTTTGACGACGGAACCTACAGACTTCACCGCGG
Source organism: Clostridia bacterium (assembly GCA_017618795.1). Taxonomy (GTDB): domain Bacteria; phylum Bacillota; class Clostridia; order Oscillospirales; family CAG-272; genus Colimorpha_A. Next base: position 10,221 of record JAFZTO010000014.1, read on the forward strand.
TGCACCGTGGTACATTATGGGTGAATGGCCGGACGATCCCCGGATCGACAGAAAACTTATCCGTACAAATTTCGACTGCTGGCGGTCATACAATTATCTGCACGTCATAAACACGTATTACAACATGTACAGGATCGCCGCGCTCTATAAGCCTGACATTGATGGAATGCTGTCCCCCGGGGAGTACCTTAAACGGGCATATGACCTTGTCTATACTTTTTTCACCAAATGGATGTATCCCAAAGGGGATGACGAAAGAGGGCAGGGCGGCATTCATTACGGAAACATGGGAGAAACAATGTTCCCCGAAATTGCCGTTGCCTTGAAAAAGGAGGGCTTTACCGAGGAATACGAATGGATGGTCTCTCAGCTTGCGGCAAAAGCCGATTATTTCGCAATTGAGAAATATCCGTATTCCGCCGAAGGCGGATTCGATACCGCCGCATATGAATCGGTCATGGCGTACGCGCTCTATTCCGGCAACAGGCAGCTGGCCGACGACGTCGCAAGAACAAACATTGCGACACGCGGGCAGACTCCCGTCTGGTATCTGTACGGATCCGATCTTCCGTCGCAGGACAGGGCCGTTAATCTGCGGTACATGACTCAGCTTGGAGGATGGTCGCTGCTGCTTCACGCTTTAAGCTGCGGCGGAGAAAGAAGGGAATCCGAGATACGCCTCGCCTACGGCTCGTATATGGCGGGCTGGTCTCTGATTAATTCCGGATATTACAGTCAGAGCGAATACAATATAGGTTCTTCGGTATGGTACTATCAGGGCGTTAAAGGCAACTATATGGAAAGCGCAAACAGCTGGGAGCGGATCCTTCCGGTTTACAACGGAGCCGTTGCCGTCTCCGGGGAGAGCGCTCTCGGTTTCTGGGCGGGGCTTTCAATGGCGTCAACAATTGTTTCAAACGACTCTGTTTTCGGGCTGTACGCATATGGCGGATTGATTGAATTTGACGGCAATCTGTTTGCGGTTACGCCGAAAGACGGTGTCCGTAAAAGAATACACTGGATACTTGATGAAAATGCTTCTTTCGAACTTTTGCAGGACCGGATCGAAAAAATTGTTTTTGATAAAAAAACAGAAACGATATCTGTGACAGTAGAGAACGCTGCCGGGACAGGTCACGAGTCGTCATTCATATTTACCGGTTTTGACGCTGAGGCGTATGTCATTGAAGACGGGAATGAAATCCCGTGTTATTCAGACGGCAACACGTTTTCTTTTACCTTCAATTCTGACAGCGCGGTTATCCAGATCACGGCAAAATAGCAAAAAATCCCGAGAAAGGCTGGTTCTCATAAGGATGATTAGAGAACCAGCCGATCGGGAGCATGGTAACTGATGGATAAAGATTGTGGCTCTACTCCCATTTTCGTTGATCATAGAAGGTTTCGAGAAGCGTATTGACCGTTGCGATAGGTTCTTGACATGAGTTGCGGCGTGATAGGCTGGTTGCCGGGCAAAAACGACGCTTGAGGAGCGTATTTGCCGCTTTTGCCTTATATTCACGCCGCATCAAGGCTCATGTCAAGATCACCGTGGAATTAATTCGTTTCAACGAAAATGTGTTATCAACGACTTTTGGAGTAGAGCCTTTTTATTCTTCAGCTAATATCGTTTCTGATGTATTATTCTTTCTCTTTTTTCTCGGACGAGCAAAGAAAACGATAATTTTCGCAATATACACTATTGGCCATAAATACCATGCACATAAACAAAAAAGTATTCTGGTTATTTCGTTTACCTGTTTAAAACAAATAGCATCTGTAATTAAAACAACTTGATATATCAAACCACCGATACCAATCAACACCAACGGCCCGAGAAAATTCATAAACACAGATTTGAGATAATCCGAGCCAGGAGCCAAGTCAATATTCATAATAACCACCACTATCAAATAAGCAATTGTAATACAGGTGGGAATAAGAGCAATGAAGGTGTCGCGTATCAATATTTTCTTTGAATGCAGATAAGTATCTAATTGCTTTATTATCATAATAAAAATA
>JAFZTO010000115.1 GCA_017618795.1 Clostridia bacterium
CGTCGCCAAAAGCTATATTGACTCTTCGAGAGCCGAGGCCGCGGCCATTCTCGCCAAAGCCGAGGAGGACGCGGAAAAGCGCAAGACCCAGATCCTCGATTCCGCTCAGACCGAGATCGGGGAACTCGTGATCTCCGCCGCCCAGAAGCTTCTCGGCGAGACCGCGACGCCGGAACGGACCCGGGAACTTTACGACGCCTTTCTGAAGCAGGCCGAAAGGAACGCTTCGCGCAGGGAGAAACGCAGATGAGCGCCGGCTTCGGGTTTGAGGAGAACGCGGAGAAGAAAGACGCGCTGCGCGTGGAGATCCGCTGCACCGTTCCTCCGACTGACGAGCAGTGCGAGCGCCTCCGCGAGGTCATGTCGTCCAGATATTCGGTAAACAGGGAAGACGTCGAGCTCGTGTTCAAAAAGGACGGTTCTGTAGTTGACGGCTTCAACATTTTCGTGGGCGACGACAACTACGACTGGAGCACGCTCGGCAGGATACGCCAGTTCCGCAAGAGCGTTCAGTCTCTTCCCAAGGAATACGAACCCGAAAAGATGATCTCGCTTCTGCGCGAGGACATCGGGGGGTTCAGGCTCAATTCCGGATACCAGCAGGTGGGCCAGGTCGTGTCGGTCGGGGACAGCGTCGCCTTCATCGAGGGGCTGCGAGACGTCGTTTACGGCGAGATCGTTCTTTTCGAGTGCGGGATAAAGGGAATGGTGCAGGACATAAGGGCGGACGGGACCACCGGGATCGTTCTTTTCGGCGACAGCACCGAAATAACAGACGGGTCACGCGTCGTGAGAACGCAGCGCACCGCAGGAATACCGATAAGCAACCGCATTCTCGGCAGGATGATAGATCCGCTCGGGAAGCCTATAGACGGCGAAGGGCCTGTCAACGCCAAAAAGTACTATCCGCTCGAAAGGCCTGCGCCTTCGGTCATTCAGCGCAAGCCCGTGAGCAGGCCGCTCGAGACCGGCATTCTCGCGATAGACTCGATGTTCCCGGTAGGCCGGGGCCAGCGCGAACTCATAATCGGCGACCGCCAGACCGGGAAGACCTCGATAGCCGTCGACACCATCCTCAACCAGAAGGGCAAGAACGTCGTCTGCGTCTACGTCGCTATAAGCCAGAAGGCCAGCACGGTGTCGAAAATAATGCGCATTCTGAAGGAAGCGGGCGCGATGGACTACACCGTCATAGTGTCGTCCGACGCGGACGATTCGCCGTCGCTGCAGTACATAGCCCCGTACGCCGGATGCGCGGTGGCGGAATATTTCATGTATCACGGGCGCGACACGCTCGTCATATACGACGACTTGTCGAAGCACGCGGTCGCATACCGGACCATAAGCCTTCTTCTTGAAAGAGCGCCGGGACGCGAGGCGTATCCGGGCGACGTTTTTTATCTTCATTCCCGTCTGCTCGAACGTTCCGCGCAGCTTTCCGACAGGCTCGGAGGAGGTAGCATGACGGCCCTGCCGATAGTGGAGACCCAGGCCGGCGACGTGTCGGCATACATTCCGACGAACATAATATCCATAACCGACGGGCAGATCTACCTTGACAGCGAGCTGTTCTATTCCGGACAGCGCCCCGCTATAAACGTGGGGCTGTCGGTCTCGAGAGTCGGAAGCGCCGCCCAGACCAACATCATGAAGAAATCCGTGGGCTCGGTACGCCTGGACCTGGCCCAGTACAGGGAGATGCAGGTCTTTTCCCGGTTCGGGAGCGACCTCGACGACCAGACGCGCAGCCGGCTGAGATACGGCGAGAGACTCATGTGCCTGCTGAGGCAGCCCGGCCGCTCGCCCATGTCGCTGTGGCAGCAGATCGTGCTGCTTCTGGCGGCGCAGGACGGACTGTTCGTAAACGTTCCGGTCAGAAAGATAAACGCCGTAAAGACCGAGTTTCTAAACTGGTTCGGCAACTACAACAGCACGCTTACGCTCCGCGCCGAGCACGAAAAGATGTTTTCGGAAGAACTTAGGGAAAAGATACTGAGCGCGGCGCGTTCCTTTTTCGCCGGCAGGGATTTCGGCGATCAGGGAAACACATAATATCTCACGGGAAGGAGGACGGCGATGGCGGACAAGACAGGTCTTAAAATGCGAATGAAAAGCATTGCCGACACGAAAAAGATCACCGACGCCATGTATATGACGTCCTCGGTCAAAATGCGCCGGGCAATGAGCGCGGTGGAGAAGACGTCCCCGTATTTTTCGGCCCTGCGCGAGGAGATTGGCTCGCTGCTCCGCTACATGCCGGAAACGGCGCACCCGTATTTCAGCGCCTCCTCCGGGGGCGGGACCGGAGAGGCCCTGCTTGTCGTGACGTCGGACAGGGGATTTGCCGGCAACTTCAACGCCGCCGTTTTAAGGGAGGCCGAAAAACTTCTCAGGGAAAACCCGTCGACGCGGTTTTTTCTCATAGGCGAATACGGAAGACGGTATTTCACGTCGCACGGACTGCCGTTCCGCGAGTCGTTCGTCTACCCGTCGGAGATGCCGACGCTGCGCGAGGCGCAGCAGATATGCGCCGAGCTGCTCTGCGGCTACGACGCCGGGGAATTCGACCGTATAGATATTCTGTACACGGTCCGCGACGACGACAGCGCCGGGAAATGCCGGAGAATACGTCTGATGCCGCTCAGCGAGTCGCAGTTCGATTTCCCGCGGGACGAAGACGGGGCGCCTTTCGGAAAAGAGTTCGTTCCCGGTCCGGAAGGGCTTATCCGCGAGATAATTCCCGGATATCTGGCCGGATACATCTACGGGGCGCTTGTCGACAGCTACTGCAGCGAGCAGGAGTCGAGAATGAAGGCGCTTCATTCCGCCGGCGAGAACGCCGAGGCCATGCTGGGCAGACTCAGGCTGGCTTACAACAGGACCCGCCAGGCGGAGATCACCTCCGAGATAACAGAGATAACGTCGGGAGCGAAGGCGCTTAAGGGCAAAAAGGGAAACGGCGGCGAAAAAAACGGTTCCGCCGTTTTTAAGGATGAGAGAAAGGGGCAGACAATGGACCGTCAGAAAACAGCAGAAGTTTCGGCCGGCGAGATCGCGGGGATCTCGGGCCCGGTAATAGACGTGATATTTCCCGAGGGAGTTCCGCTGCCCAGAATACGCGAGGTGCTCACCGTCAGCGCGGCGGGCGAAAGCAGAAAAAGGGTGATGGAGGTCGCGCAGCATCTGCGCGGCGGGACCGTCAGATGCATAATGCTCGGCCCGAGCGAGGGGCTGTACCGCGGGCTTCCGGTCGGGGCCGAAGGCAGGACTATAGAAGTCCCCGTCGGCAGAAGCGTGCTCGGCAGGATGTTCGACGGGCTCGGCAACCCGATCGACGGCGAAGCGGATCCGGACGGCGAAGGGGCCGAAAGAAAAAGCATATTTATGCCTGCTCCGGAATACATGGAGCGCCGCACCTCCGAGGAGATACTCGAAACGGGGATAAAAGTCATCGATCTGCTCGCCCCTTACGCCAAGGGCGGAAAAATAGGGCTGTTCGGCGGAGCCGGGGTCGGCAAAACTGTCCTGATACAGGAGCTCATGCACAACATCTCTGCCGAGCACAACGGCTATTCCGTCTTTGCGGGCGTCGGAGAGCGCAGCAGGGAAGGCAACGATCTGTGGCTCGAAATGAAGGAAAGCGGCGTCATAGACAGGACCGCCATGGTCTTCGGCCAGATGAACGAGGCGCCGGGCGTGCGTATGCGCGTGGCGCTTTCGGGTCTGCGGATGGCCGAATACTTCCGCGACGAGGAACACAAGGACGTGCTGCTTTTCATAGACAACATCTTCAGATTCATTCAGGCGGGGAGCGAGGTGTCCACGCTTCTCGGCCGCATGCCGTCCGCCGTGGGATATCAGCCGACGCTGGCAAACGAGCTCGGAGAGCTCGAGGAGAGGATCGCGTCGACCGTAAACGGCTCGGTCACGTCGGTTCAGGCCGTGTACGTGCCGGCCGACGACCTGACCGATCCCGCCCCCGCCACTATATTCTCGCATCTTGACGCGACGACGGTTCTTAGCAGACAGATCGCCGAGCAGGGAATCTATCCCGCGGTCGATCCGCTCGAATCCGCGTCGCGGATCCTGGAGCCGGACATTGTCGGCGAAGAGCATTACGAAACCGCCCGCCGTGTCCAGGAAACGCTCGAGCGGTACCGCGAGCTTCAGGACATAATAGCCATTCTCGGCATGGACGAGCTGAGCGAAGAGGACAAGCTGGTCGTCGCGCGCGCAAGGCGAATACAGAAATTCCTGTCGCAGCCGTTCACCGTGGCGGAAAAGTTCACCGGCACGGCCGGACGGTACGTGCCGCTAAAGGAAACGGTACGCGGCTTTAAGATGATACTCGACGGGCAGACCGACGGCATACCGGAGTACGCGTTTTTCAACGTGGGGACCATAGACGACGTGTTCCGCAAGGCCGGGGCGGAGGAGACATAGCGATGAGAGCGTTCACGCTTGAGATCCTGACTCCCGAAAAGCCGTTCTTCCGCGGGGAATGCGTTTCCCTTACCGTGCCGACCACCGAGGGCATGATGGGAATAATGGCGGGCCGCGCGCCGATCACCGCGGCTGTCACCGAAGGGGCGATCACCTTCGAGGAAGAAAACGGGGAACGGAAAATAGTGGCCGTGTCGCGAGGTATGGTAAGCGTTTCCTCGAAACGGGTGCGCATACTGTGCGGATCGGCCGTTTACCCGGAAGACATAGACGCCGAGAGGGAGCGCTTCAGGATGCAGGAGGCCGAATCGGAGATGAGAAAGCACCTGTCTCACGAGGAATACATGGTTTCGCAGCTCGCCTTTGCGAAGGCGTTTAACAGGCTGAAGGTAAAACAGTACTCGGCGATGCAGACGAACAGCTGACGCAGGGCCGTTCATTGCTGGTTCGAACCGCGCATAACGTAAAAAATTACTTATATTCTTCGCCTCCGGAGGCACGGCGCTTCCGGGGGCGCGCTGTTTTTCCGGCGAAATCCGCGCCTTGCCGGCGTTTTCAGATGTTTCGTCTGCCAAATATCCGAAAACGCTTGACTTTCAAGATAAATTGTTGTATAATATATTGTAATATGGATTTCTGTTTTTTCGTATCGGATTGACGGAAAACCGGATTGCCGGAGCGGAATGACCGGTGTGTTTTGCTGAATGGAGAAAACGGTATGGCTTTGACATTGTTTTATATCACCAACAGGCCGGACGTTGCTCTGATTGCGGAAAAATACGGCGTTGACAGGATCTGGATCGACCTTGAGACTCTCGGCAAGTCGGAACGTCAGCACGGATTGAACTCCGTGAAATCTCAGCACCGGATTTCCGATATAAAA
>JAFZTO010000015.1 GCA_017618795.1 Clostridia bacterium
GACGCGACCTTCAACCGCAACAGCAAGGTATCGTCGCTTTACAACATTAATCTAAAAATTGACGAGATCACCGACTCGGCGACGCAGAAAGGCATCTTCTACAACCGCCTGATCGAGTCGACTATGGCGACCGACTATCTTGCCGACCTGTGCATTCCCGGAATCCTCGACGCCTGCACACTTATTCCGCAGAACCTTTTCGTCGACCTGCAGCAGGTAAGCGAGATAGATCTTTCGGCTGAATGGTGGCAGCAGAAGATAAACGAAAGCGTACGTCTGCTCAACAAACAGTATTTCGGCTTCAACTCCATGACTCTTAACGACAAGTGCGACACATATCTGCTGTACTTCAACAAAGACAATTTCGACGATAACAATATTGCATATCCATATTCGTATGTTGATGACGGCACATGGACAAACGACAAGTTGCTTACGGTCATCAAGGGTTACGGCGCGGACGTGAACAACGACTCGGTTGTCGATTTTGACGACAAGATCGGATACACCTATCTGCTCAACGACACCTTCTTCATCGGTGCGGGCATAACGGCAGCAAGACTCGACAAGGACGGCTATCCCTATATTGTCGAATTCGACAACAAGATTTCCGCCGTGTTTGACAAGATTCAGTCGCTCTCCAAGCAGAGCAGATGGAACATGAAGGCCTTCGGCAACACCTCAGAACTCAGACAGGCGCTTGACGGTCAGGGGCTATTCGCCTCATTCCACATGCTCCACATGATGGAGATCGCCGCTTCCTACCAGTCGCACATCGGTCTGGTCCCCTGTCCCAAATACGACGAGACGCAGACAGAGTACTACTCCCGCGCCGGATACAACGGCGCGACCTGCGTAGCCATCCTCAATCACGTCAAAAACAGCGAAATGTCCGGCGTAGTGACCGAAGCGTTCGCATACTGGTCCGAACAGATCATATCCCCGGCGTTCTACGAGAAGCTCTTCACCAACCGCTACACCGACGACGAGGAATCCAAGCGCATGCTTGACATTGTCATAAAGAGCGAGGTCATCGACCTCGATCAGGTTTTCCAGTGGGGCAACATGCTGGTTTCGATTGCCGCCTCGGCCTCAACCGGCGGCAACGCGAGCTCGGCCTGGGCGCGCATGTCTTCACGTGCCAAAACAAGCTGCGACAAGACCATATCCGATTACTTCAGCATGGAATAACCTTCGGGTTCAACCGTAATATTCTTAATAACAGGAAAAACAGACATGAAAAAACTATTTATACTTCTCGCAGCCGCGCTGATATGCGCGGCGCTGATTGTCCCGGCCTCCGCGGTCAGGGACTGGGTGGAGCCCGTCGGAGACGTTTACGTTCCGTTCGTTACGACTCCGCCGACACTTGACGGCGTGATAAGCGACGGCGAATGGTGCGACAAAGCGACCTTCGTCATCAACGACTGGAACATGATCGCCGTATACACCTTCGGATTCATGGAAATGCCGGAGGGATGGGAGACGCTTGTCAACCTCGCGTGGGACAACGATTATCTGTACGTCGCAACGCGCTGCAAAGACCCGACGGCAACGGGCAGACCGTTCGGTCAGCCTCAAGAGGGAGACTATTTCCGTATGTACATTGACTTCGGATACGCCCAGGACGGCATGGACGTATCGTGTTCGTTTGCCTGGTGCCTCGTCGACGACGAGGAGAACAATCACGATCTGACGTCGCAGACGCTTTTCCTTATCGATAAGCAGTCGACGTGGGACTGGTGCACGGAAGAGGCGTGGGGCTGTTCCGGTGTCGAGGGCGAATACTGGAACTTCGAGGGGCGCGTGCCGTGGAGCATACTGCTTGAAACGTACGAGGCGAACACCGGCGCGAAGGTGACGCCCGACGTCGGGATGCAGGCCACGGGTCTCATCTACTACGTCGACTTTGACGAAACCTACACCCAGATAAACTGGTTCGGAACGTCCCTGTACGGCTACGACGTAAATCCGTGGTTCGGAACGAGCGGCTTCGGAATAAATCTATCCTTTGTCGGATCGGAAAACGACGTGAAGGCCAGACCCGAAACGACCGAGCCGGCGCAGTCGGCGCCTGAGGACACTTCCGCCGCTCCCTCTTCAAGCGTGGGGGACACGGAGCCCGTACCGGTTCAGCCCGATACAGATGACAAGCCGCAGACAGGAGCGCCGATTACGACAGAAGCCGCGCCCAAGGACAGCGACGGCAAGTCCGGACTTCCGACCGGTGCGATAATCGGCATAGCCGCCGGCGCCGCGGTGATAATCGCAGGCGCGGCAGCAATAATTATATCCAAAAAGAAAAAGTGACGGGGAGTAATCCTTTAAAACAATTTTCGCAGCGAAAGGACGAAATCAAAATATGAAAAAACTGTTTATTCTTCTGACAGCCGCGCTGATATGCGCAGCGCTGCTTGTTCCGGCCTCCGCGGTCAGGGACTGGGTAGAGCCCGTCGGCGACGTTTACGTCCCGTTCGTGACGACCCCCCCGACGCTTGACGGCGTGATAAGCGACGGCGAATGGAACGAAAACGCGACATTCATCATCAATGACTGGAACATGATGTCGGTCTACACGCAGGGCTACATGGAACTTCCCGAGGACTGGGAGACCAAGGTCAATGTTGCATGGGATTACGACTACCTGTATATCGCCACCCAGTGCAAGGACGTAACGACCACCGGCCGTCCATATCCTTACATCAGCGGTGTCGAGGGCGACTATTTCCGCTTCAATCTCGACTTCGGCGACGCTCCCGACCAGATGTTCTCCGGAGTTTCAGCCGCCTGGTGTCTTGTCGATGACACAGAGTCAAACAATGATTTTAGCACCATCCTCATGTACCTTGTAAACAACCAGCCGAACGGCGACTGGGTCGAAGGCTCGTGGGGAATAACCGCGGTCAAAAACGAATACTGGATCTTTGAGGGCAGAATTCCGTGGGAGATAATCTCCGCCGTATATGAATTCAACTGCGACGTCAAGGTGACACCCGAGGTCGGTATGACCGCGACGGGCTGCATCTGGTACTGCGATTTCGACAACGATTACAACTACACCAACTGGTTCGGAACATCCATGACCGGATACGACGCGGTCCCGTGGTTCGGCCCGAGCGGCTTCGGCATCACCTATAACTTTGTCGGCTCTGACGCCGACGTGAAGCCGAGACCCGAAACGACCGAGCCCGGCCAGACGGTTCCCGAGGACACCTCAGGCGTTCCCGCGTCCAGCGCGGTGGAAACGAGTCTCGTCCCAACGCAATCCGATACAGGCGACAAGCCCCAGACCGATGCGCCGACAACGACAGAAGCTGCGCCGAAGGACGACGGCAAGTCCGGGCTCCCGACCGGAGCGATAATCGGCATTGCCGCCGGCGCCGCCGTGATAGTCGCAGGTGCGATCGCAATCTTTATTCCAAAAAAGAAAAAATCATAAGTTTTTTCAGCGCAGACCCGTATCTTTAACCGGCGGATCCGCGCTGATTCATTTCGTGGAAAAAATTTTTCACATTACTATTGACAGGCAGAAAATGGTATGATATAATAATAACATAACAAATTGCAATATGCGAAAAAGCAAGAAAAAAAGGAGTTTTAAAATGGATAAGACAAAAAAACGTTTGCTGAAAAATCGTTTGCCGCCGTCCTGTCAGCGGTGATGGTTTTGTGCTTCGCGGCCGTTTCGTTTGCCTCGAACGGAGATCCGCCGAAGAGCGAAGAGTACGTTTTTCTTCATGACGCCCTTTATCCCGGACAGGCCGAAAACGAAGGCCTGATAGAGAGACTTGCGCATGAAGAGCCGAATCTTTACAGCCTCGTGTTCCGGAATATCGACGGCACGAACACCCTTAAGCTGTTCTCCTTTCCTGTAAAGTATGAAACTCATAACGGCGAAATAAAAGATATTTCCCTTAAGCTGCAAAGGACGGGAACCGGTTTTGCTCCATGTGATTTTCCTTTTGATATAAGTTTCTCCGAACGCATCGAAAACGGCATAACAGCCGTGTGGAAAGACGGAGAGATATTTTTTTCTCCGGCAGGGAGGAACGGAAACGGAGTGCTGTCCCCGGACGGCAGAACCCTGACATATGATACCGGCGACGGAATTAAATATCAGTATAGTTTGACGTTCGACGGGTTCAAGGAAAACATAATGCTCAACGGATACACGGGAGAAACTGCGTTTTCGTACAGCGTGAACGCAAACGGCCTTTCCGTGTCAGAAGATGACGGGGAGTTGGTTTTCACGGACAGCAGAGGAAACAAAGCCGCCGTGATGGGCGAAATAATCGTTTTCGACTCGGACGGGAAAACGTCTGACGGGTATTACAGCCTTGAACAGTCAGGCGAAGATTATTACGTAACCCTGAACGTAAGCGAAGAATTTCTGACAGCCGCCGACACCGTTTATCCCGTCACGATTGACCCGACAATCGTTATAAATTACGCGAACAACGGCGCGGGAGCTATCGAGGACGTCACGATAAACAGCACCGCCGGTTCTTCGGGCTCAAGCGGTTCCGTCCACGTCGGCAACAGAACCACCTACGGAATATCAAGAACGCTGATGAGATTTCCGGCGCTTGACATGAGCGCGATATATTCCGCGGATAATATAATCAGCGCAAGGGTCGAGATACGCGACGTGATGTGCTACGGCACACACCTCGACGTGAACTGTCACGTGTTCAAGTCGGTCTGGTCGGAGAGCACGGTAAACTGGTCGAACACCTCGCCGAACAATTACGTTTCGACGGTTCTTGACACAAAGACAATATACTACGGCAACGGCGACACGGCTCTTACCGGCGACAGCAACAGATACTCGTTTGATATAACCGCGGCGGCCGCGGGCTGGAAAAATGGAACTTACAACAAAAACGCGGGAATAATATTCAAGACAACCTCCGCGATAGAAGGCAGCACTACGTATATTCAGGTAATACTCGGCTCGTACAACCGCGCCACCAACCGCCCGAGCCTGACGGTCATTTACTCCAATCCCTTCTGCAGCACGGCGGGGGATATCAATTATTACATAAACAACAGCACGGACGACAATTTGCAGTACAGAGCCAACTGTTATGGGTTTGCGCTGAGATACTTTTATTCGGATAATTTGTCGGACGTAGGAGGATCATATTTCCAGTTCCCGGGTGAATTTGCTCCAAAGCCGTTTACATTTCAGTCGTATGGAACAGTAAATAACTATGACGACTTGTATAATAAGACTGTATCGTGCCTTGCCGATAACAACATTTTAGGAATATACGCTCTTGTTTGGTATGATCTGACTTCACTTGGGTATTCAGTATCAACTCCTTTTACGTCAGCACCTCCTCAGCAAACGCGCTCGGATATGAGATTAATAGGATTAGTTATTAGACAAGGTGATTCTTCACAAGGTATTTCTCCAGACTATCATTTCTATATGCAGAACAGCGATGGAACATGGTCACACAAGCCTGGAAATTATCCCGCAACAAATGCGTGCCATGGATGCAACAACCCGGTTTCACAACTGACAAACAGCAATATACTCGAGCACATAACGGACGACTATTCAGATAATTATCTTTTCTTCTATGTTTCAAAGCCAGCAACGATTGATTACGGGCACTCTGACGGTACCGATTCTGACTGCGAATTTACAGAGATAACAATAAACGATTTTGCCGGCAACTCTCACACATCCGCAAAGCGCATTATCGGAACAGAGTCAAGTATGCTCCAGGGGAGAATTGAATATTTGAACGATACTGATTTTTACGGTTTTCAGGCAAGCGCGAGCAAAACGTATCAGTTCTCGATAGCGGCGAACGGGACGCAGGTTTCCGGAACAACCTTTGTGCTGACTGCGTATCAGCAGGACGGTTCTGTCATTTCTTCTTCAACAACTGGCAGTCTGTCGTTTACTGCAATAAAAGGAAAAGTTTACTATGTTAAAGTCAGCAAAACCGGACAAACAGCATACAGTAGTTATCAGAAATATATTCTGTACTGGGGGTAATAGAAAATGAAAAAGATAATTTGTATTTTTCTTACGATTACCCTTTTGATTGTTTTTATTTCATGTAACAGGGGGGAAAATCCCGTGAACACAACCTATAATTCAGCCGAAAGCACAACGAATATAATTCCGGCGACTGACACGGGACCTTTGGCGGATGACAAAAAGGTTTTCGATTTTGCTGACATTGAAAAACAAAATAAGATTTTAGTAACTGAAAACGATATAAAAATGCTTCTTGCCCAATCCATACAGTATTACAAAGAATATGATCTGATATGTGGTGAACTACTCGTGCAGACGTATCCAAATTATCACAGTATAGTTGAGCCGGGAGAAAAAAGAATAGAATACCGTGAATTTAGTGTTGCAGCTAATCCAAACCTTAAAGAAATAACAGAAAGCGCCTTAAAAAAACATACAATATACGAGATTCGGGATTATATCAAAGATATATTGGTAGTATTTATGATGAACGCAACTAATTATTGCAGTAACGAAATAATACTAAGCGAATGCTGGCCTATGGATGACGCTGTTTTTTTTCCAATGCATGGAAACTTTATTTCTTACAGTATACCATATAGAATTTTGCTAAATTCGGATACCGTTTTAACGGAACAGTGGAAAATTGAGTATCATGATTATTCTGAAGTTACAATATATGACATAAAATCGGTTTATCATTTTGGAAATTTTGTTCCTTGTTTAGTAATAAGCCTCAACTCTTTTAGAGAAAAAATATACCCTGATAATGATATTGCGGAGTACCTGAACAAATGTGCAGAAGAAAAATGAAAAAGATAATTTGTTTGCTTCTTGCTGTTTTCATGGTTTTCACTTTTATATCATGTAATAGAGAGAAAAATCCGATGAATACCGAAGAAAGCAAAACAACTACAGAAAGTACCACAAGTAAAGATACCGTTCCGATTGAAGACATTAAAATATTTGATTTCAACGAACGCGAAAAAGGCGAAAACATCTATATAACACTGGATGACCTAAAAAAGCTCTATGAAGAAGCAGAATCAATTTACCGCGAATACGATATTGTGCGCGGCAAAGTGCAAAAGCACACATATCCGCTCTTGTATGAGACATACGCAGGTGAGCCTAAATTTGAGTATTATGATATTGAAATAGTGCCAAATCATGATATAATAAAGAAAATTGACAAGCTTGACAGCACACTTAACCGCAAAGAAGCGGGAAACTGTTACAGTGATATTTGCTTGATTTTTATGATGAATATCACCTCTTTTTGCAAAGAAGGAATGGTATTGAGTGAATACGACAAGAACGGCTGTGCATGGACACATGGTTCAGGAATTGCGAAAACATACTGGTATTCGATTTTGTTATTCTCGGAGATAATTCCATATGAACCAAAAGAAATATACAGAGGGAATGATGTACTATTTATTACCCGATTGGTAGATGATGGTGATTTGAAACCATTAATGCCAACTATACGATTAAGGGAAGAAGGTGATAAATCTACGCATGTAATAGAATTCCATGATGGTTTGAGAACCTATTTATACACTTTGGAGGAGTAATTATCTTATGATACTCTGTGCATTACAGGAAATAGTTGGTAATCTGTACGACACGAATTTTTACGGCTTCCAGGCAGGCGCTAACAAAACGTATCAGTTCTCGGTCGCGGCGGACGGAACGCAGGCTTCCGGAACGACATTTGTGCTGACGGCACGCCAGCGGCCTGCCTTGTAAACGAATTTAACATAAAGCTGATCCCGAATGGATCGGCTTTTTTAAATTTCTCTGAAAACATATTGACAATCGGACAAGATTGTGCTACAATATTAACGATAATATCGGCCGTTTAACCCAGCAATCGCGTTATCTGACAAAAAGCGGCTGTAAGAAGCGCAATAAAATTTGTTTCGGAGAAAAACATGGGCGGATTCCTTAACATGAAAATCACCCAAAGGACAGTGTCCCTCGCGGGTGCCTCGCGTTATCACGAACCTATAAAATATATTGACAGGATCTTTCGCGAGCACGTGCTCATATACTGTCTTTGCGGTGAATACGAGATATTTGACAACGACCTGCCGTTCAGGCTCGAAAAGGACGACGTGATGTTTCAGCACGCTGGCGTCCATCATTACGGTCTCACTCCATGCAAGCCCGATACGGCGATCCTGTTCGTCCATTTCGGATGCGACGGAAAAGATTCGTATTCCGCGGACTTTAACACGCCCCCGGAAGGTTTTGCGTTTTTGCCGACCGTAATCTCCGCCGCACGTCAGCCCTCGGTGAAACGCATTTTTCAGCGCGTCGTCGACGACTGGATCGAGATCGTCGACGAACGCGAATCATCGTATCACCTTAAGAGGCTGATCGAGGAAATATCTCAGATCGGTCACACAACAGACATTGATTCCAGGAAAAACGGCATAATCGAAAGATGTCTTGAAATAATCAGACAAAACCCCGACAGGTATTTTACGACCTCCGATTTTTCCAGCATGCTTTTTAAATCGCAAAGCACCATACGCAACGTCTTCCGGGCAAACATGAACAAATCGCTGTACGAGTATCAGCGGGACCACAAGCTTAGTCTCGTGAAGACCATGCTTGAAACCACGTCAATGAAACTTCATGAAATAGCGCAGCAAACCGGATACTGTGACGAATACCAGATGTCCAAGACCTTCAAAAAGACCTACGGCATGACCCCCGGACAGTACCGTCAGCAGCTCAGCAAATCACCGGAAACAAGCGAGGAGAACAAAAAATGAGAAGAGCTCTGTCATTTTTACTTATGCTTGCCATGGCAACGGGAACGATATGCGGGTGTACCGATGCGCCGCAGGAAAACGGGGACGCCGTCGTGGCGGAGCCGATTGACGGCAACGCCGCGAACGGAGCGAAAATAACGATTAACGGGTACGCCGTTGAGGTTTACCGCTCCGGGGACGGCTACTCGCTGCGCGTGGTGAACTGCAATGGAGAAGCGATATTCACGAATGAAACCCCCGCGGTACTGCGTCTCAAAGCCAGAATGGCAAACGCCGAACGCTGTTACCGGGCGCAATACGGCACGGTATCACTGGAAAAAGGGAAAATCATTGCTTCCGCAATTATTACATCAAGGACCGAATCGGTCGTCAGAATAGACGATATATATTCCTGCTCTTCCGGGATGGTTGACGTAAGCAGGACCGTGACCGTGGTACAGCCGAGCGGAGACGAGGACGGTTTTTCCTCCGTTTTTGCACTTTTCAGTACCGGAGGCAGCAGCTTGAGCGACCTCGACTGGTTTATTCCGGGCGTCTGGAACAAGGATACGGCTTGCGAAATCGGAGAAATCGGAAAATCCTATGACCACCCCGCGATCACCGTGCGCGACACCTCGACGGGTCTGCCCGTCGTGACCGGCCGGTCGAAAACCGGCGGAGAATATATAACGCTGGGACGCATCAACCCAATTGTATCGTCGGACATCTCCGACCGAGACACCCCGGACTGGCTCGTTGACGAAAACTATCTCTGCGGCTCTGTCGGGATGCTTCTTGACGGCCGTCCCGGTGCCGCGTACATCTATCCGGCATCAATCGAGCCGCAGGTTTACTATTCCTTCAAAACCCTCTGCAAGAGATTTCATCCTATGAAAGCGGGCTTTTCCTCCTCTTACACGGTATCGGTGTTCGCCGGGCACGGCGGAGATTACAACTCCGCCATGGCTGAAAGCTACAAAAAATGCTTTTCGAGGCAGAAAACGCCGGATTACACCGCCGACCTCGGTCTTGTAAGGTCAGCGGTAATGACGACCTTCAACGAATACTGGGATTCGGTGAAGACGTCTTCTTTCACAGTCTACGGCCTTCCGTACGGCTGTTTCCTCTCCGACGGTCACGTCGAAAGCGGACTGACAATGGAAATGGGCTTTGTCGGCGCAGAGATTCCCATCGCGTATCAGATGATGCTTTACGGCTATGAGACCGGGAATGACGAATATATAAACAGGGGGCGCTCCATGGCCGACATGTGGGCGGAACATTCAGGGAATCAGAGTGGAACCGTCAACGCCTTCCTGCTGAATAACGGAACGTTTTACAACATGCCCTGCTACCTGAGACGCATGACAGACGGAATGGAAGGCATGCTCGACTGTGTCATATTAGGCGAGGAAAAGGGCGAAAATACCGAAAAGTGGCGCAACATTACCGTGAAATACGCCGATTTTCTCGTCGGCGTCCAGAACGCGGACGGCAGTTTTTACCGCGCCTACGACAAGGGCGGAAATCTGTTCCGCAAGGATAACCGATACCGTCAGATTGAAGACATCGACGGCGTGTGCGCCGACACAAAAACCTCGACCCCGATACCGATAAGATTTCTTGTGCACATGTATTCCCATACCGGAGACGAAAAATATCTGAACGCAGCCGCGAAAGCCGCCGCATACTGCATCGAAAAACTGGTCCCGATGGGAAAATACGCCGGCGCCACCTGCGACGGGACCGAAAGGACGGACAGAGAGACGGGAATTTACGCCATGTACGGCTTTTCCGACCTTTATGCAGCAACAGGCGAAAAGAAATACCTTGACGCCGCCTGCCAGGCTGCCGTTTACTCTGCGTCATGGACCATGCTTTACGACTACAAAGCCGCAACGGGAGACGAACAGGTAATGCAGTACTTTACCGAAAACGCCCTGACCGCAGGTCTGAGCTTCATCACCTGCGGGCACAGCGGGATCGACAACTACATGGCATACACGTATTTTGATTTCTACAGACTGTATGTGTGGACCGGTGACGGTTTCTTCCGCGATTTTGCCCTTTTTATACAGAACTGTACCAAACGTACTCTGAATTACGACGGGCACATGGGCTATACGTCCCCCGGACTTGTGCCGGAAGCAATGGCCCTCTGCGATTTCAGGGTATTTATGGCAGGAAACGGCCGGAATGGTGAGACCGGCGTGTGGCTTCCTTGGTGTTCCATGGCCTGCATAGAGCCGATAACAAGGATGACGCAGGTTTTCGGAACACCGTACGTGAGCGAGGCGGACAGCATCCCCCGCGATCAGAAGCTTGCGATGCTCTCCGCCGGGTCAAAGCGCTGAATTTTGAATATGCTACATCCGTCCTCATGGACGGGTGTTTTTTTCTGCATGGCGCGAGCGCTCTATTGACATACGGATGAAAATCGGGTATAATATTATATCGGCGGTACGGATAATACGCGGCCGTCAGGCAAGGGGAAAACACCAAATGTTAAATAAGCTGCGCTCAAGCATGTCCGTAAATATAATAGGAGCCGTCATAGTGCTGCTTGCCGTATTCGGAATAATAGTCAGCTCAATCGGTTATATCAGCTTCACAAACGCGTTCAAGCGTGAATATTCGGTCACAACTTACCATATGGCCGACACTGCCTCAACACTTGTGAACGGAAACTCGCTTGATGATTACGATTCGCTTCTTGACGAAACGACGCTTGAAAAATATCTCTACGGCACAAAATCGACGGAATACATAAAAACACGCGAAAATCTCGAGGTCTACTGCAAAAGGATCAATGTAACGCTTATATACGTCATTGTCGTAGACGCCTCCGACTACGGAAGATTCGTCTCGGTCTACAACTGCGTGAACAATTCCGTCGGAAACACCAAATACAGCGAATGGGAACTCGGCTTCAGGCGCAACACAACAAACGACGAATACCGCCGGAAATATGAAAATCTGTATACAAACAAATCAACGTACGAGACGGTTTACCGCATGAATCCGACCGACGGACAGGTCCCGCACATAACAACTCTTGTCCCGGTAAGGAACTCCCTCGGAAACGTCGCCGCTATCCTCTGCATACAGCGTCCGGTCAGCGAACTGAAAGAGGCAACGCGCCCGTACCTCATCAACGTGGCCATCTCTACCGTCCTGCTCGCCGCCGTTTCCTCCGTCGGCATAGCCTTTTACATAAGAAAGAATTTTGTAAAGCCGGTTAGGAAAATGTCTGACGAAGCGCAGCGCTTTGCCTCCGAAAACATCAGGGCGGTCCCGCTCGGCTCAGTAAGCCGTTTTGAAGAAATATCAGGTCTCGCCGAATCAATAGACAAAATGGAGTCCGACATAATTCGGTACGTCGACAATATGACCGCCGCCACTGCAGAGAAGGAACGTATCGGGGCGGAACTGTCCCTTGCAAGCAAAATCCAGGAGAACTCCATCCCCAACGTATTCCCGCCTTTCCCTGACATACTCGATTTCGACCTTTACGCCTCCATGAATCCCGCAAAGGAAGTCGGCGGAGATTTTTACAATTTCTTTCTTGTTGACGAAGATCACCTCGCAATGATAATAGGCGACGTTTCCGGTAAAGGCATTCCGGCCGCACTGTTCATGATGGTCACAAACATTCTCGTCAGCAACCGAGCGCAGATGGGCGGCTCGCCCTCGGAGATTCTGACCTACGTGAACCGCAGACTCTGCGAGCACAACAGGGCGGATATGTTCGTGACGCTATGGCTTGGAATACTTGACATCAGGACAGGGAAAGTGGTTGCCTCAAACGCCGGTCACGAATATCCGGCTGTTGGCCGGGCGGGAAATTTCGGATTTTTAAAGGACAGGCACGGTTTCGTGGTCGGAGGACTCATCGGCGCAAAGTACACCGATTATGAGATACTCATGAAGCCGGGCGACATGCTCTTCGTCTACACTGACGGCGTGCCAGAAGCAACAAATGGCGCAAACGAAATGTTCGGTGCTGACAGAATGCTTTCAGCGCTTAACAGCGAACCCGTGACAAATCCCGAAAAAATAATACGCAATATGCAGAACGCCGTGGACGGATTTGTCGCCGGCGCCGAGCAGTTTGACGATCTGACCATGCTCTGTATCGAATACAAGGGAAGGAACGAAGAAAAGAATGAAAATTGAGCTAAGCGGGCGCATAGATTCAGGAAACGCGCGGCAGATCGAAAGCGAAATCTTCTCCCGCATCGCCGATGCAAATGAGACAGAAGTAATTCTTGATGCTGAAAAACTCGACTATATCTCAAGCGCGGGACTTCGCGTAATTCTTCATGTAAAAAAGGCGGCGGGCGATATACGCATAATAAACGTAAACTCTGATATTTACGAAATCCTCGAGATGACCGGCTTTACCGAAATTATGACGGTCGAAAAGGCCTATCGCACCGTATCCGTAGAGGGCTGCGAGGAAATAGGGCGCGGCGCGAACGGCACGATTTACCGCATCGACAGCGATAACGTCGTCAAGGTCTACAACAACCCGGAGGCCCTTGCCGACATTCAGCACGAGCGGGAGGTCGCAAAGCTGGCTCTCATTCTCGGCATCCCCACGGCAATTTCCTATGATGTTGTGCGTGTCGGAAACAGCTACGGCTCTGTTTTTGAGCTGCTGAACGCCAGATCGTTTTCACAGATAATCGCCTCTGAACCGGACAAGCTTGACTGGTGCGTGGAGGAGTTTGCCGAAATGCTGAAAAAGATACACGGCACTGTAGTGCCGGAAGGCAAACTGCCCGACGTCCGCGAAACCGCGCTTTCATGGGCACGCTTTGTCTCCGGCTACATCCCGGAAAAGGACGGTCGCAGGCTTGTGGAACTCATATCGGAAATCCCCGCCGACAATCATATGATCCACGGCGACTACCACCCGAAAAATCTCGAGCTGCAGGGAGACGAGGTGCTTATCATCGACATGGATACACTGTCGGTAGGCAATCCGGTGTTAGAGCTTGCGTCCATATTCAACGCGCTGATCGGATACTCCGAATACGATCACGAACAGATAAAAAGATTCCAGGGCTTCGATTTTGAAACCGGCCGTTCCTTCTGGAGAAAATTCCTGGCTAAATATCTCGGTACAACGAATGCCCGAACAATCGATGACGCCGAGGACAAGGCGAGCGTGATCGGCTATACGCGCATGATACGCCGTTCAATCCGCCGCAACGGGCTTGACAGTGAAAATGGCAGAAACGAAATTGAATTCTGGAAGGAAAGGCTTCTCGCCGCCCTTAACCGTGTTGACAACCTTATTATCAGAAACGTGCCGGATGCCGGCATAAATGAAATCGAGGTGGAGGCGGCAATCGATAACCTGCCCTCCGTCACCGGTTTTATAGACAGCAGGCTGGAGGCCGTCGACTGCCCTCCGAAAGCGGCAATGCAGATCAATCTCGCCGCGGAGGAAATATTCGTTAACATCTCGCAGTATGCGTACGCTCCCGGCAAGGGCAAGGCGACCGTGCGCGTCGAGGTGTCAGTCGACCCGGTCACAGTCACCCTTACATTCATCGACAGCGGCACACCCTACGACCCGCTGGCCAGAAGAGACCCCGACGTTTCCCTTCCGGCAGAGAACAGGGAAATCGGAGGACTCGGCATTTTCCTCACCAAAAAAGCCATGGACGACGTCCGCTACGAGTACAGGGACGGAAAAAACATCCTGACTCTGAAAAAGTGTTTATGAACGATCTTATCAGTGGAAGCATTGACCTTCACATGCACACAAGCGTATCGGACGGAACAGACACGCCTGAGGGGATAATCCGGCGCGTAAAGGAGGCAGGAATATCGCTTTTCTCCGTGACCGACCACGATTCGGTAAAAAGCGCCGTCATAATACTCAGAAATCTGCGTTCGGACGATCCGCGCTTCATAACCGGCGTGGAGTTTTCCTGCAGGGACGAGCTTGGAAAATATCATATTCTGGGTTACGGCTACCGCCCGGCGTCACGTGCCGTGAGGCGCGTGGCGAACAAAGCCCACGCCATGCGCGAGAACAAGGTCCGCGCGCGGCTTGAGTTCATCGACAGAGAGTTCGGCTTTTCATTCACGGATTCCGACGTCCGCAGCCTTTTGTCGAAAGACAATCCCGGCAAACCGCACATCGCCAACCTGATGATAAAATACGGATACGCCGAAAGCAGGGAGCAGGCCATCAGGCAGTATCTGAACAAGGCCCGTTTTGAAAGCGAATATATCAGGCCGGAGGAGGCCGTTTCGGCCATCAGAAAAGGCGGAGGCGTTCCTGTCCTCGCGCATCCAGCGTACGGAAGCGGCGAGGAACTTATCCTCGGCGGGCAGATGATATCCCGCCTGCGTAGGCTGACGGACATGGGCCTCGAGGGGATTGAAGCGTTTTATTCCGGTTTCACGGCAAAAATCCGCAACGAAATGCTGGTTCTTGCCGAACGTTTCGGTCTCTATGTGACAGCCGGAAGCGATTATCACGGTGCAAACAAACTCATACGGATCGGCGATACCGGTCTGGAAAAATCCCGGGAACTCCCGGAAGGTCTGTTAAAATTTATTGACAGGGTTGTCCCTGAAACAGAATAAGAAAGAACGGAACAGTTTATGCCTGTTCCGTTCTGTGCTATAAAGAAACCGTGGCGATATATTCGACTCCCGACGGAACGTCGAATGATGGATCTGAAACCGATATTTCCGTTTGGATTCCCAAATATTCAAGCGCCGCGTTAAAATGGCAGAGCGCTATTCCCACGTCGATCTTCTGCAGATCCCCCGCTTTTTCGCTTGTGAAGCCACCGGAGCCTTTTTTCTCATAAAAATGCCAGGCGCGACCGGATTTTATCACTCTCCACGGCTGCCTGTTTACCGCCGAAGGAGCCAGTCGAACCGCCTGAACGGCCTCCGCAAATCCTTCAGGAACAGCAAGCGGTCTTCCCCACACGCCGTCAAAAAACAGTTTCTCCGCGTCAAGCCTTCTGTCGGCTCCGACGCCTCTGCGCATAGTCATCTCGCGCAAAGACATTTTTTCAGCCGGATAACCGAGCGGACTCACGCACGGCATCATCTCATCATCCGTA
The DNA here is from genome assembly GCA_017618795.1 of Clostridia bacterium. Taxonomy (GTDB): domain Bacteria; phylum Bacillota; class Clostridia; order Oscillospirales; family CAG-272; genus Colimorpha_A. The sequence goes on from JAFZTO010000015.1 coordinate 15,864, forward strand.
AGACAGGAAACCTTTTCAAACCGTCCGCGGTTCAGGGTGCCGGCCATCCACGTGGTACCGACGCCGAGCGACGCTGCGTACAGCACAAGCTTTTCAAACGAATACCCGAACGCCGCGTCCGCGAGAGGTTGCTTTTTTACGATCCCGGCGACATACTCTTTTTCGCCGGTTATTACGGAACTGCAGAGACCGTTTTTCTCTGCGTCAAGAAACACAAAGCGTACCTTTGCACCGAAGGGATTGTCTGCATTTTCGGCATATCTGATCAGTCTGTCTCTGTCCCCTCCGTTCAGCGGGCGACCGTCAAACGTCCGGACGCTCCTTCTGCTGCTGATGATTCGTAAAATTTCGGTCATTGTCCGCCGCCGATTCCGCAAATACTCCCTTTTGGATTATGTCCCCGGATCATTGCTTTGCATTTGTATTTGGCCTTCACTGATTTTTTCCGCTATGCCCTGTTGAATTTCTCCTTCGGTTGCTTGCAGCGTGGGCATCTCCAGTCGTCCGGCAGGTCTTCAAACGCAACGCCGTCATGCTCGGCGGGATCGTAAACGTATCCGCAGATCGAGCAGACGTATTTGCCGCTGGCTTTCTTTTCGGAGAAATCGACTTCGGCAAGCACCGTGGGAACGGGACGATCGAGATCCATCACTTGCTTTGCTTCGAGGTTTTCATATCCCTGCGGTGTATGCGTTCCGCAATAGACGGTCGGGTTGTTGCGAACGAATTCACGGACTCGATCGAGCGTTTCGCGGGCGGCGGCGAGATCTTCGAACACTACGGAGAGTTTGTTTTCATACAGCGCCTCGTCAACATAGGTAATGTCGCCGTGGAGCATATAGAACAGCCCGTCGCTTTCGACGATCACGATGCTGTTGCCGTTTGTGTGTCCCTTGGCTTTGATATAGTAAACGCCTTCCGCGATCCTCTGGCTTGCCGGGAAATTGTAATACGTGCCGTCGGTGAAGCTGACGGGAACGATATTATCAAGCCCCTGCAGTTCTGCGGCATCTGTTTCGTCGGCGTTCACATAAATCTTTGCCTGCGGAAAAGAGCGCAGTTCGCCTGAGTGGTCACCGTGCTTGTGCGTCAGGAGGATCTTCGTCACCTTCTCCGGCTTGTATCCCAGAGCGGCAAACGCTTCCATATAGCTGCAGATGTCCTTCCCGGTAAAGAGCGGACTTTTTTCGTCCGGCATTTCTTCGGGTGTTCCGGCGGGGAGCCCAGTGTCAACGAGGATCACCTCGTCTCCCGTGTCGATCAGATAATTCTGCAGACTTCCGCGATAGCGCACGGTCGGGTCGAATTTTTCAGGTCCCTCCTCGCCGCCGAAAACAAAGGGCTGAGTATAAAACCCGTCTTTTCTGAATTTGACTGCTTTGATGATCATAACCTTTTCCTCCGCATTGTTTACTTCACCGCGGGCTCCCACTTGCAGCGGGCGGGGGAGACGATGGAGCCGTCCTTTTTCATGTCCGCCATCGCCTTGTCAAC
>JAFZTO010000116.1 GCA_017618795.1 Clostridia bacterium
AATTCTGGCGGCGATGCCGGCAATGTTGATAAGCTGTATCTGTGTCAGAGTATAGCTAAGTTCCTGCTGCTTGTAACTCCCCATAAAGCCGATCGTCGAGTATAAGGCGACGTAATACAGGCACTGTATGACTGTCGCCCTTAAAAATCCGCGGCTTGACATAACCTCCCTGAGTGCTGAAGCGAGCGGGATGACGGCGGTTTTTTCTTTTTTCTGTTCGGCCTTTATCATCATCAGGCAGATAAAGTCGCATAAAGCGAATATCGCCATACAGACCGCGGTGAAAATCAGGAATCCGGCCGTGTTGTCCGAGTTGTCGAAGGAATCTGTAACAATTCCGACAGTCAGCGAGACGGCTATCCCCGCCGCCAGGGAAATCGCCTCTTTCAGTGCCGTGAAGCGCGCTCTCCGGTCGTTGCGCACGTACGACATTCCCCATTTGAAAATTACGGAACTGACAATGTGGTTGCCCAGATATGCAAGAAGCATGCACACCACAAAAACGCTTCTTCTCATTCCATCCGCAAAAGGCAGAAACGGAACGAGATAAAGAAAAGAAAACAGAAACTGCGCGACTGTATGAACGGTACACGCAAACCGTTTCGTGTTTCTGATCCTGCTTATAACAAGAAGAGCGCAAAGCTGAAACACGAAAGCCAGCGAAGCGAGCGAGAGAATTATTCCGCACGCCGCATCGCTTGTTCCGATGGTTTTAAGCACTTTTGTCAGAAAAGCGTCGGTTACAAGGAGCGAGGTAAAATACTCAAACGCGCATTCTGCGGCGTATGCGCCCGCGGACCGGCGGCGCGTACGCTCGGTGGCGGCATCCGGAACATGTTTTTCGCTCTGTTCCTCAAAACTGACTTCTTCCATAATCTGATAGAATAACGAAAGATGTATCTGCCTGAATTGTGTTTTATTTCTTCGAAACGATATCACCGGCGAGGAGGTAGCTGTACTCCTCGGAAATTTTCCAGTTCACGTCCTCGCAGGCTTTTCTGCACTTCTCGCAGTATCCGCTGTTGTCGCGGTATCTGCACGTTCCGCAGTTCACCCCGTCAAGGTTGCTGTAAAGATACTGCGACACGGTTTTTCTGAACATTGTCTTGTCCTGCTCTTCGGCGTTTTTTTCGCCGGATGATTTCTGATTTGTCAGAATAATCAGCATGGCAACGGCAAGGAGTATATTTATTATCAGAAGTATTACGATAAAAATATCCATTTTTTGTCTCCTTTGTCTTTTATCTTTTGCGGATATCCGGTCTCACTGACCGACAAAACCGACTTTTCTGTAGACCTTGCTTAAGGTTTTGCGGGCGATAAACGATGCGCGCTCCGCGCCGTTCTTCATGACGCCCTCAAGATACGCCTTGTCGGCCATTAGCGAGTCGAATTTTTCGCGCACGGGAGCGAGCCCGTCGGCGACTGTTTCGCCGACCGCGTTTTTGAAATCCCCGTAGCCTTTTCCGTCAAATTCGGCGACGATCTGCTCGTCGGTTTTGCCCGTGAATGCCGAGTAAATGGTCATGAGGTTGCTCACACCCGGCTTTTCCGGGGAGCGGTACACTGCGGTGTCGGAGTCTGTGACGGCGCGGCGGAATTTCCGTATTACAGTGTCGCGGTCGTCGAGAATGAAGACCGAGGCGTTGCCGTTCAAGTCCGATTTGCTCATTTTCTTTTCCGGCTCTGCGAGCGACATTATCTTCGCGCCCGCTTTTGGGATAAAGCCCTCCGGGACGACGAAGGTTTCGGAGTAGGTGCCGTTGAAGCGGTTGGCGATGTCGCGCGCAAGCTCGATGTGCTGCATCTGGTCGACCCCTACGGGAACGAGCGCGGCATTATAGAGAAGAATGTCCGCCGCCATCAGCACGGGATAGGTGAAAAGCCCCGCGTTTATGTTGTTTTCGTACTTGCGGCTCTTGTCCTTGAACTGGGTCATGCGGCTCAGCTCCCCGAACATGGTATAGCAGTTCAGCACCCAGGCGAGCTGTGCGTGCTGGGGCACGTGACTCTGAACAAACAGCGTGTTCTTCTCCGGATCGAGTCCGGAGGCTATATAGAGGGCGAGCGTCTCGAAGGTTCTGCGACGCAGCTCGGCGGGGTCCTGCCGCACTGTGACGGCGTGCATGTCGACGACGCAGTAAATGCATTCGTACGTTTCCTGGAACTCTTTCCAGTTGCGTATCGAGCCGATGTAGTTCCCTATTGTAAGTTTTCCGCTGGGCTGAACGCCCGAAAAAATTCTTTTTTTATCCGACATTGTTTTCCTTTCTTAATTGTTCAGGGGCGGTCTTTAATGATGTGCAGAGAATCCGGGAGATTGTCGTGCAGGATTCTGACTTCGTCTTCGGAAATCAGCGAGTATACTTCGTCTGTTGTCCTCCCGGCGTGCCAGAGACCGATGAGTGTGTTGGTATTTGCATCGAATATATATATATTCGACTTAGCCGGAAAGCCGAAATAATAATCATAAAGAATCCGTTCCATGTATTCATCTGCCTGTCCAATACAGACTCCTAAATACCTCCCGTTAACGTTTGCCACCCAGACGGTATCCTGAATGCCGTTTTCTTCTATGGCTTTCCTCATCTCTTCGGGGAACTCTTCAGGCATCAGGACGACGTGATCTTCTTTAGGTTCGCCGGATTCTTTTTTATAAAATGATCAATAAGAGCTCTCGAACATTGGACCACGTCTTCGGGCAGCTTCATGATTTCGTATATTTCATCGTCCGTCAGATTGCTGTTATGGTTAATCGGGATAGTCAAAGCCTGGATACGATATTCAAGGCCTTTCCAAAAGTATGTTAGCTTGTTTGTCTCGTCAATTTCGCAATCACCTATGATTATAATATATTGAGAGTCTTCTTCGGTTATCGGAATAATCGGTTCTCTGTAACGTACAGTGAAACCATCGTCATTTTTAAACCACGTGCTGTATTCTGCAACAGTTACCGAATCACCTTCTTTCAATGCAAAAGCCGGGTTTTTTTCTATTATCGAATCAATACGAACTTCCGTGGGGACATATTTGCTCGATTCAGCCTGACATTCGCCGATATTAATGTTAAGAACCGTAATTATACATACCGCAAAACCGTGTTCGCTTATGTCTGAATGGCAGTAATTACCTGAAATTATTCGGTCTGAACACATTCTCATATCAGCCCTGTCGGCGTGGTCGGACGGGGAAAAACAAACGCTATTCAGCAATGTTATTTTTTGATTATCCATTTGTATTTCCGAGTTTTTCTTAGCTGTTGTATTGTATGTAATCTGAGGGCTTTCTGATTTGTGATTAAATATTCCGCTTCTTTCATGTGAACACGAAGCAAGCACAATCGAAACAATCACGATCAAGGGCAGCAAAATTATATTTTTATTCACTTTAGATTCCTCCTTTTGATCAGTGAGAGCAATCAATGTGGTATTCCCACTTGCTGATCAAATTAATCATATCATGAGCTTGCGGGAAAGCAGCGGTAAGTTTGTACAAAAGATAACTATCATCATCGTAGAAAATGGAAAACCGGCCCGGATCTGAGTGAAAAGTTATTTTTTCAGCACCCTGAACAGCTCCTCAAGCAGAGCGTCGCGGTTGATGTGCGACACGTACAGCATAAGATGCCTGCCGTTGTCGAACGAGTAATGTCTGTCATAGTTCGGGATGGGAGCGTGTATCACCTCGGCCCGCATGAAGCGGTCCCCGTCGTTGAGAAGCCACGCGGCGGCGGTAACGTCCCATATCACGCGGCTCCAGACCCTGCCTTTTGCGTACTGTTCTGCCGCCTCGACGGTATGAGCCGTGAGATAATCGCAAAGCGGATTTGCTCCGTCAAGCCAGTACCTAAGCTCTGGTCCGGTGACGTAAAACGACGAAACGACGCCCATGCACGGCAGCTGAACGAGCGGACATCCGCTCCCGAAAACGACGCGCGCGGCGGAAATGTCCTGAACCATATTGAACTCCGCCGTATCAGGCCAGTTCAGGGCGTGCCCTCCCAGCCAGACCACGACTATCTTTTCGGCTATGGACGGGTCGGCAAGCAGGGCGGACGCCACGTTGGTTATGCATCCTATCGACACGACGTAAAGGGGGGTTTCCCGGGTGTACTGTCCGGCAAGTTCGCACAGATGGCGTGCGGCGGGGCTGTCGAGCGGGGTTTTCTCGTCGGGCAGATACCCGCGGCTGCCACGGTAGACGTTCTCCTTCATGTCCTCCCTCCCCATCAGGGTAAGAAGGTGGAGTATCTCGCCGTAGCTCTTTTCCATACCGTCCTCCGGCCCGGATGAGAGCCCGTTGCTGAACGGGCAGGCATACAGAGCGCGAAGGTTGATCTTTTCGTGCTTTACGAGCAGGGCGATCGCGTACTGGTCGTCAATCTCGTTATAAGCGTCGGTATCAAGGACGCAGTCGACCCTGCCGACCGGCACCCGCAGGTTCTTCAGCCTTTCACAATCAGTCATTGCTTTTCCTCCGTGATGTTAGAAATCCGTGTTTTTCCCGCGAAAAGGTCACTCGAGTATCACAATCCTCCCGCACACATGAGCGTCGAGGCCCTGATGGGTGGAGAAATACTCCTCGATGATGTTGTTGACCGAGGTCGCGACCACCCGCGGCCGCATGCGGGCCTTTATCGGCTCAAGCGGCACGTTGAAGAACTGCTCGAAGTTGTTGAAGTGATACGACTGCATGGCGATGAGGAACTCGTCCCCGTCCGTCACCTCTTTTTCCCGGAAGGACAGTTCCTCCAGAGTCCGCGTGCTCTTGCGGTAGACGATGCGCACTCCGTCGGAGTACTGGTAAAACTCGGTGTGTCCGCCCCACGCGTCGTCCCTCATTACGAATTTTATCATTCTTCTGAGCTCGTCTCCCGTGACCTTCAGCATCCAGAGCTGGTCGTCGAAGGGGGTGTTCTCCATCATGTCCTGATACTCGACTATCGGGCCCATCGCCTTCTTGCGTATGGCTCCCGAGCCCATGAACATGATGTCGAAGCTGGAATCCTCCTGCAGCAGGTCGGCGTACAGGTTGCCCATTTCGGTCTCCTGAATGCGCGACGGATGCGTGAGCTCGCGGGCAAAGCCGGTGACTATACGGTGATATTTGGCGTCGGTCTGGCTCTTGTATCTGTTGAGGATCTGATCGATGGGGGGGTCCTCCGGCGCGGTCGTTTCGTTGACAGGCACGGTTTTCCATTCGTACGACGCGATCCTGTGTTC
>JAFZTO010000117.1 GCA_017618795.1 Clostridia bacterium
GGCATACGGCGCGTCGCAGACAGTAACGCTGTAACCCGCATCGGCAAACAGATACGGCATAATATTCAGCGATTCGTTGTGCTTGTCAACCAGATGCTCTGTATCTCGCTTGTTAAGTTCGACAGGCGTATATTCATATCCGCCCATAAGCGCCGGTGCGGCAAAGTTCGTATGGCCGCCGAATGAAATGCAGTTTGAATAATATGTAAAACCGTCGAACATATCCTTAAGCTCGGGCTTTTCCTGAACCATGTACGGAAGGTCTTCGCCAAGAGCCCGGTCAAGGAACAGGACGATTACGTTCCTGCCTTCTTTACTCAAAGTAAAATTAGGGAAATTACCCGAATCGTCCAGGCGTATATCATCAACAGAACGCTTTGTTTCCACGATATGAACCGTCGACATAATCATAACCGCAGCAAGAGCGCAGGCAACCGTCCCTTTTGCAATCCCGGGCCAACGTCTGCAAAGAAGAACAAGAGCAACGGTTACAACGCCTATCAGCACTATATTAAGAAGGATCGAGACAATGCTGAACGACAGTCCGGATTCATACTGCAACTCTGAGGACAGAATACCGAGTTTTGTTCCGAAAAAAAGATAATCGAGCGCTGAAACGCCGCAGAAAACAAGATACGTACGTTCAATTACAACCTTTCCCTTCTGACTTGCCAGCCAGTAAAACACACCGCCCCAGAGTAAAAAGGTACCGCCTGCAAGAAGAACCGCGCTGAGCGCGTACCAGAGCGGATGAAAGAAATATGAAACATCAACGTATTCCTGAGGTGAGGCGGCAAGAAACGTAGTAGGGATAAGCAATCCCGTAAATACAGCAAGGAACAAAGCACATATCAGAAACAGCGAACGGTTCGGTTCAGGATACTCTCCGTCGCCCATGTTTTTAGGAATAAACGGAATAAGCAGCAGAGCGAGAAGAGGAAGCAGAAGAAGAATTCCAATAACAAGTACCGATATTCGTCTTTCAGGCTCGATTTCGGTGCCTGAGATGAAGAAATATCCGACGACACAAGCTGCTCCGCAAAGAGCAAGAATGACAGAAATAACACGTCCGGGATGCTTGAGCCTGCTGAAAATATTTTTGCCGAGCGAAAAAAGGTTGTTCAGCGTCCAGTAGAAAACGAGCCCTGAAGGTGAAGAATACAGAAATATGAGAAAGAACAACGCCATAGCGTAGAGCTGAACCTTGGTTTTGACCGGAAAACCTTTAAGATAAATAGCCGATGAAACACAGTTTATCACCGTCATCAGTATCGGTAGAAGGTTTATGTGAAGATCGGACAGAGTCAGCATTGCGTCCGGCAGCGAAAGGTCGGCAATAGGTCCAAAAGACACGCCTTTAAGTATTGCGAGTCCGGAAAGGAACTGATACGCAGCCATAAAAAAAGGGATTTCAAGCAGCAACGAAACTGATCCGCGCAACGCATGAGAGGGTGAATAGTCATTCTGGCGATAATACGTCTGCAGCATCATCAGTCTCTCGTTGCCGGAAAATGTATTTTTAATATGCGAAACACCGTCGTGCAGGTGCGCCTCGGTATCTCTGGCAGCTTCCTGCATTTTGTCTGCTCTGCGATAGAGAGGCAAAACAAGAACGTTCATACACAGAGAAAGAAACACAATCGCCAGTCCCGGATGTCCCGTCAGCCAGTTTGCGATCTGGAAAATCACCTCAAAAAGCAGCTTAAGCGGCCCGAGAAAAAAAGCGGACAAAGCCGAGCCGAAAGTCATGATTTTTCCTCCTTTTCCACAGATGTCAATTCATCGAGCTTAGCGACAATATAGTCGGCGCAACGTGACGCTCCTTCCCCGAAGTGAGCCCAGGTTTCCTCTTTTACTTCGCGTCTGCCGAAAGCAAGCCCCTCGTCAGAGAGAACGTCGTCGATCAGTTTTTTCACATTTCTTATATTCTCTTCGGTGAGCCGTTTCCCGATTCTTGGAAGAGCCGACGCCGTCCACAGCGGACGCTTCAGCCACCAGGCGTCATACGGAGAAAGATCAATGTCGGGGTCGGTATATATTACCGGCTTGTCAAACACAAGCGTAAAGTCAAATACCACGCCGGAAAAATCCGAAATCATAATATCGCTTCTCCTCAGCACGTCAAAATTGTCATTGTCACGGTTCCATTCAAGACAGTCAGAGTCCGGGAACCGCTCCATAAGATCGTTCATCATTTCCTGCTCGGAAACAAAGGACTGCGGATGAGGCCGCACAATTACGTGATATCCGGTTTCGATCAGCGATTCAAGAATCCTTGAACCGTAAACTGAAAACAGCGCGCTTTTGCCCCACGACGGTGCAAGAAGAACAGTGCGGGGGTGGTCTCCTGCCCCGCCCTCTTCTGCAAGTCTTCTCGCCATTTCATCCATATACGGAATCCCGATCTGCACAAGCTCTTTAGCCGGCAGGCCGCGAAGCTTTTCAAGATCCCGTATATCCTTTTCCTGATATGAACCCGACAGCAGAACAGCGTCGTAATAATCCAGACCAAACATACGGTAAAGGCATATTTCACTTGCCGCGTGAGGAATATGAACATAGTACGAAACATTCGGAGAACGTTTCCACTGGTACACCTCGAGCCCCGGCGTAGTCGAAAGAACAACGGTCGCATTCAGGCTGTTCAAACAGGAATATACCTTGTTCCCGGGACCGATGTATTCCGCCGACATGCAGTCAATATCCGCTTTCAGCGCAGGATCGTCTTCCGACGCGGTTAAAAATACTGTTTTGACGTTTCTTCTGCCAAGCTCGGCAATAACCGGCTCAAACACCGTGTAATATCTCTTGCTGTCAGAAAAAATAGCAATCGGTATACGCTCGGCGTTCGCCTTTCCTTTTCCGCAGCCAATCCGCGATTTGATTTTTACGGCAAAAGTCCGTATCGAATAATATGCGGCCCCGATAAGACCAATCAGAATAGTAAACAGCATACTCCCCGTTCCGGGATCTATATACAATCGCATCTTGATTATAAACCTTTCTGATGATAATCAGCCGGCTTAGCGGCAAACAGCAGTCCAAACGCAAGAACGGCAATCCATGGCAATGTTTCTGAAAGGGAAAAAACAGTTTTGTATTGCGGGGTCGTGCAGTTTATGAAAAAATGTGCAAAAAAGGGCGGCAGCAGCGAATCAAAATCAAGCGTTACAGCCGAAAAAAGAACACCCGCGCAGAAAGCGCAGAAAAATTGTTTCAATATCACTGAAAAGGAAGGAGCCGAAAGCAGATTTACAAAATGAAACAACGCAAAAACTGCGGCTGAAAACATTATTAGGACAAATCGCGGCATTTTGGAAAAAAGTCTCGGAAAATATCCGCGAAAGATAATTTCCTCCGTCAGTGCAGCTCCGGCTAAAAGAAACCATTCCGCTTCGGGGACAGGCAGACCGAATTTAACCAGCTGAAACACAGGAACAATAAGCAGCGGAAGAATGCGCAGTGCCATGGCAGGTGTTTCAATTTCAGGCATTGAAATACGGTAAAAACCTGTACGGCCTTTAAATCTAAGTACAGCAACAAGAGCGGCGGAAAAAACAAATACAGATACAAAAGAAGTAAACGCGGAAATGTAAACCGACGCAAAGTAAACGGCTCCGTAAATAAAAACGGTAACCAGAAGATAAACAATGGTTATGCGCGAAGTTTCAGAATATGACTGTCCCGCGCGCCATGTTTCATTCATTTTTTCCATTCGATAGCGCTCTGCAGAAATCAGAGATCCGCTTTTCATTTCCTTCATTCGGATGGGTTAAAGGATCAACAAGGTGAAGAGTTGCAGAAAATTGATAGCCGACCTCATTCTCAAGTTTTTTAAAAGCCTTTTCGGCGCTCCCGCCACTCGAGCTGGCAAAAGCGGCAATAATTTTGTCACCAAGACAGGACTTTGCCAGATGGCAGAAAGAACGAAGCGGCGGAGAAAAAGTCCCGGCCCATACCGGCGTGCCGAGCAGAATCAGATCATACCCCGAAAGATCGGCGTTAAACGGCTGAAGTTCCGGCTCGTCTCCGAAAACAGCGGCTTTCCCGCCGTGAAAAAACTTTGCAAAGCCCTTTTTCGGGTACGGTTTAACGGTTTCAAGCGCAAGCAGGTCAGCTTTAAGTGTTGTCGCAATCCTGTCTGCAGCAAAAGCGGTATTCCCGTTCAGTGAATAAAAAACAACAATAGTTTTCAAAACATTTCATTCTGAGGAAAATCACTTCTGCAGTTCTTCCTCATTCTCCTGTTTCTTTTTTCCGACAAGCTCCTTATAGTCCGCGCCGGCGAGTATACCGAAAACGAGAACAGCAAGCGTGCAGACTATCGTAACGGGATTGAGCAGTCCGTAATCACGAAGGAAAATTATGCTGAAAACGACAGCCCATGCCGAATAAGTGATGTTCAGCGCCATGGAGTTAGACGCGCCTATCCGGCTGATCGCTTTATAATAGAACAGATATGACGCGGTCGCGAAAAGGGCGGCAATCGCAATAACGGGTATAAGCCATCCGGTATTGTCGAAAAGCGAAATCGTAAATCCCCAGCCCTTCATTATCGGCAGGATGACTATACCGTAAATTAAGGCGCTTGCCGTCTGACGAATCTGAAGTGCTATTTCGTCCGTGACCGCCTCGTCCTGTACGCATTTCGCTATAATGACCGCTTCTATGCCCCAGCCGAAAGCGCACATGAGGGTGCCGGCAAATCCGAGCCAGAAATTTGTAATATTTACTTCGGGACTGTAACTTAAACCGTAAACTCCGAGCAGACTCAACACGAGAAACACCCACCGGTACCATGCCATTTTTTCCTTCAGGAAAATATACGCAAGAACCGCGCCGATGGCCGGGAAAACAGCGCTTGCAACTGCGCCGATCGACGCCCCCATGTTGTTGATGGAAAGAACGTATCCCGTCATTCCGACAGGACCACCTATCACGGCCGCAAGCGCGACAAATTTCCCGCTTTTCGTTTTAATCGCTCTGCCAAGCCCGGACAGGTTTCCTCTGATTCCATTGTAAATACACGCCCATATTGCGGAGAAAAAGTCGTGAAGAAATGTGCTTGCGAAAGGTGCAAGAACAACTGCCTGTTCGGTAGTTACAAAAGGACTCATTGCAAGAGCAATGCCGAGAACTATTGTCTCAACTGCCCATGTGACACCGGCAAGAATACCTGCAAACATCGTTTCCTCTCCTTAACCAAGCAGACGGTACGCCTCGATATTTTTCTTCAGGCGGTTATATCTTCCGTCGGCATAATCCTGCATAAACTGTCCGTCAAACGGAACGCGCGTCAGGCCCCAGAGGGTCCAGAGATAATCAACATAAAGCTTTGCGGCGGCAAAACGCTTTTTTTCATCCACGTCCACTTCGCGACCGTAATATGCGTTCAGCAGCTGCGTGTCGTTATATGGAGAATAATCAGCCTCGATGGAAAGACATGACAGATCCCACATCGCCTCGTTCATTCCGCTGTATTCCCAGTCCACGAGAAAAAGTCTCCCGTCGCCGTCAAGAACCCAGTTCCCGACAAGCGAATCGTTGTGACACGGGACCCTGCGGGCTTCCCCGTTCCTGTCGACCTCAGCTTTAATATCCATTACTTCCCTTTTGACAATTCCGTAATCAACGTAGAGGGTAACGCCGCCGTCGCGTATTATTTTTTCGTACAGATCCGCCATTTCAAAAACCTCAAATCGCACGCCTGTATCTTTTCCGCAAGTGTGAAGCCGCCTGAATATTTCCGCCGCCTGAACAAGATTCTCTTTCTTTCTCATTATCTCCTCGTTCATGGGTTGGGGATCATGAATATATTTCATGACTTTACGTCCGTCGTCATCAAAATACAAAAGCGGTGAATCAATGCCAAGCTCGCAGGCAAGAGCGGTGCTTTTTCTTTCGTCACGGCGGTTGATCATCTCTTCCGTTCCCTCTCCTGGTATGCGCACGAGATACTCTCTGCCGTCTTCGCGCGTGATCTTATAAGAACGGTTGGTCATTCCTCCGAGACGGCTGATTTCTTTCCAGTCCTCCGATCCGAACACAAAACGCATGAGGTCGCGCAGTTCCGGGATATCTGATTCCTCAATTTTTCTGACAAGTTCCGGCATTACAAACTCCTGTTTAAAAAAAATTAAGTCGAATAAACGGCATGGCATTTCCCAACAAGCAATGCTGCCGCCGTAAAACACGATAATTATACCACAATTATGACCGGTTGTCAAGCTGTAATTTTGAAGATTTTATGAACCGCCGGTGAATTGCTGGGATCGGACTTCATAGCGTGCTCAAGGCAAAAGAACTTTTTCCGCGCATCACTTAAAAATCGAAA
>JAFZTO010000118.1 GCA_017618795.1 Clostridia bacterium
AACAGGCATGGAGAAATACCGTTCGGTTGACGTTATAAGCACCGTCAAGCAGGAGAAGAAATACGAGCCTGCGATTGAAGAGGAACGCGTCGTAGACTGGAACGCTCCGGATGACGACGAGACCGACGTGACGGAAGACACCGACGAGATCCTCTCCGACGAGGAGATCGATTCGGGAATCGATTCGATTATCGAAGCGCTCAATACCTGAATATAATCCACGGGAAATCCGCCGAAACGGCGGATTTTCTGCGTTATGTGCCCGGTTGAGTATGATCTGCAAATCAAAAACACACCCGCCGGATGAAAACATGACGGGTGTTGTTTTGACCAGTTGTTCTGAACAGAAATTTACTGCTGCTGGAGGTTTTTTGTTTTTATCCGGGAATACAGGCGTTCGACCGGCGCGAACATTCTTCCCAAGTGGAATTTTTTGCACAGGAAATAGGCGACCGCGCCGAGCGCGACGCCTGTAACGATGTCAAGAAAATAATGCTGCTTGACGTATACTGTAGAGGCGAAAATCAGCAGTGTGGTTATAAAAGAATAAATTCGGAACCACAGCGGTATTTCCTTCCTTCCTGCAACGCCGAGATAGCACAGGGTGCTGTTTATACAGTGAAAGCTCGGCAGGAGGTTGTATGCCATCTCGGAGCCGTCAAGTGAATACCAGAACTGACGCAGTTTGTCAAAAAGCGACGGATTTTCGGACACTTCAAAGAGTCCCTCGGCGACCCTGTCCATGTATGTCGGAAAAAAAGCCAGAAAAAGAGTTCCTGCCACACACGAAACAAGGTTTGCGGCCATGTAGTCTGCAAAATGCTGTTTTTCGCACTTTGAGACAACCATCGGGCCCATTGCCCAGTATGCATACGACCAGACGTACGGGATAATGAACGCCGAAACGATCGGAATCATATCGTCAAGCGGTATTTTAGGCAGAAAAGGTTCAAATCCGAACCATGACGCAAGATAATGTCCGGCGAGGTAAAATCCGTGCTGGAGGATAAGATACAGAATTCCGATAACTATCGCGTATATCTTGATACGCCCTGTTTTTTCCCCGGTCTCTTCACACATAATTATGTTTTCCTTTTACTATTTTTTTGACAGAGACGTCTTAACCATTATGTATATGTAAATATTATATCTTTTTTTTTACGTTTGTCAATGGATGTTACGTATATTATAGAAAAAATCTCTAATCTCTATTCCTAAATATCAAAACGGGACGGATGTTCAATCCGTCCCGGGTCGTAATCCGGTTAATGCCTGTTTTGGGTCACGGCAAGGGGTTCCGCCAGTGCGTCTACTACGGATTCCCGGGCGACGGCAAGCATATTGTCGTTTATCGATGAGCCGGACGGGTTGTAACCAATGTCGTAAGGAGATACGCCGGTTATTCTGCACGCCCATGTAAGAGCTGCCAGATATCTTCCGAACTGATTAAGATGGTATCCGTCGACAGTGATGTGATCACCGATAAATGAGGTTCTTGCATTCTGTACCGCAGTGCCAGCCGGAATGAAATAAGCGACGCGGTCGTCCTTCATTACGTAGTCTCTTACGCAATCTGCAATCATCGTGAACATCTTCATCTGATCATTTCCGTAAGCAGGGAAGGATGAATGTGTGCTGTCAGACTGATATGCCCAGGTCATGTTCCAGACGAGGGTTGCCGTCTTGTTTTTCTTTTTCACAAGATCGACCAATTGCGAATAGTATTCTTCATATGATGAGGCGAGCCCTGATGTCCTGGATGACTCCTGAAGTGTGATGATGTCCCATTCTTCATCAGCTAACGCATAATCCATCGCCGTGGCTGCACGGCTTGACCAGTTTCCGCCCGTGTTTTTGTAATATGTGTAGGAGCGTTGGCTTTTCCTTGCGAAATCAAGATGCTGTGACATATCGCAACCGCCGTAGAAAAGATTTCCGAGGATCACTGTCCCGACCCCCGCATCGTGCAGAATTTCCCAAAGATATTCCATACAGTCGGTTGAAAACGAGTTGCCGATGGCAAGGATTTTCAAAGATTTTGGAATTTCGGTCACGGGTGTGTAAGTTGTTTCTTTGTCTGATGTCAGAACTGCAGTCATTTTTCCTGTCTGTTCGGCTGATTGCATTTCTTCGTTTGCCGTATTGCTTTCGCCTTTGTTTTTTGCGCAGGAGCAGAAAGTGCTAATTATCATTGTCATTGCAACTAATATGGAGCAGGCTTTTTTCAATTTGCTTTCCTCATTCTTTTTAAAGTGCTTTGTCAGAACAAATTTTATAATAGAGCAACCGTTAACCCTGCTACGTCAGTAATTTTCCGCGAGTGAATCGACTATGTCCTGCAGACTGATAAGCTGTCTTTGACCTTGACCGGCCCAGATGCGGTCGAAATTTGTGTTGCCGCTGGCGACCATACCACCTACGATCCACGCGTAACCCATTGCGTTTATATAGGCAAAATCATATGTCCTCGCGTCAAGAAGAATATCGAGGACTTTTTTCGACTGTTCGTCGCGCGTGCCCTTTTCACGCAACGTAATATCGTAATATGCGGGTCTTACAGTCTTGTAGGAATATTCACAGAGAGCCGACAGTACGTCGGAAATGTATTCCGTTGTTTTGCTTGTGTTTAAAGGCAGTATCATTATCGGAGCCGCGCCTCCTACGTGTGTTATGTAGTATTTCTGATTTTCGTCGAACTTAGGATATGGAATAACGCCGTAGTCAACATCCATGGTGCGGAGATATTCAAGATTGTAGAGAGTTATCGCACAGATGAAAATGCTGTTGTCCTTGAATATTCTGACGTCGTCAAGAAGTTCCATGCTCTGGTCGGCGGCACCCGAACCGAAAAACGCTTTCAGCTTTTCAAGAAGTGTAACGGTTTTGTTTTTGCTGACGTTCACCTGATATTCGCCGTTTTTGATACGCGCCTGCACGAGCCCAGACGCAAACGGCCAGTTCATTGCCATAGAGTGCTGGTCGGCCGCATACCCGATAATGTCTTCTTCGATAATGTATTTTCCATCACCGTTAAGATCCTTTTTCACTTTTTCCGCAAGCGCGATGAAATTGTCAAGGGTCCAGCTTCCGTTTGCGACCTCTTCGTAAATATTTGTAGTTATCCCGAACTCGTCGTAGAGTTCCAGATTGTAAACCATAGCGACTATCGCTTCGAGCTCGCTTATAAGTATTGATCCGGACATTGCGGGAATGTGGCCGTTGATGGACAGACCCTGAATAGCCTTTGCATTCCACCACGGTGCGGTATAATCGATGTTCAGCTCCTTCCAGTCGCGCGCGTATCCTAGCGTGACAAAGTTCATACAGCCGTGTTGAAACAGATTGTAAACGTCGCAGGTGTCATCGCCTGAAATGACGCACGTAATTGCATCGTTGATTGGGTCTGCCGACGCGGTTTCGGTAATTTTGATGTTCAGGTAATCCTCTATCTGCCGGTTTCTTTTGAGAACGGCCGCATAGATCGGATCGTCACCGTCATCCTCATCCGGAAGAATCTCTTTGCAGTAGCGTTCCGAGCTTCCTATAGTAAGAAATCCGAACGTGGCGCCCATGTAGTCTTTTTTTTCAACGGAGTCTATTATGGATTTTTCCTTTTCCCGTGTATCGGATGTATTGTTTGTCTCTGGGGGATTATTTTTCGAGCAGGAGACAACAGAAATGAACAGGAACAGTGTCGCCAGAATCACGCAAATGACTCTTTTTTGAAATTTATCGTATTTTATCATTTATTAACTCCATTACATGTTGAACGCTTTGATTTTTTTGATTTTGTCAGGATAGTTTGTTCTTATTTCAATTGTTTCATGCGGGTTGATCCAGATGCAGCCGTCATCAGGACGAAGCACGTCCGAATATTCGGGGCAATCAAAGTTTACACAGACAGCCGGAACATCCGATTCATTTCTGATGATCACGGCATTATCTGTGTTTTCAAACGACAGTCTGGTTTTTGGAAGAGTGAACAGACAGCCACGCTTTTGCTCGTAGTTGGCGAAATACCAGCTGCGTGCGACCTGTCTGCTTCCCCGGTAAACGCTGGCGACCACAAACAGAGGAACGCTTGACGTTATGTCGGTATCGATATTCAGTTCCCCGATAAGTGACTTTTTGTCCCTGATTGCGGATACGTCGTAACTGTCGCGGATAACCTCTTTCAGGTTTTCGTCGAAGACCTGAACCGTTACGTTATCAGCGCCGTCTCCGTTTTCATTGTAGAACCACACGGGAAGGGAATACCCGTTTCCACACAGATTGAGCGAATTGAATATTACAGAAGCGCACACGGGGGCGAAGGCATCCGAAACGAAGAACGATCCGAGTTTCTGCGAGCCGTACCAGTCAACGGTCTCCCATGACGCTGCCGGGTAAGGGCCATTCAGTTTGTACATTATTGCCCCGGTGCACATCGGAAACCTGCTGCGTGCTCTTTCAAGAGTATGCCGCACTCCGACTACCTGTGCGAGTTGTGAACCGATGACGCTGTTCTCCATTGAATCGCGGCTGATAAATCTTTCAACGTGATTCTGCTGACGTTTTACGTCCCGCGCTTCGTTGAATCTAGGTGTGTGATGCGCAATTACCGAATCGTCCGGGATTTTCCAATCAGCTTTAGGCTGTGAATCGATAGCGTCAAGCTCCTCTTTTGGAGTGTATTTCCTTATGGATTCGATGTTGGGCCAGCAGTCTATACCGAATTCTCCGAAGAATGTCGCTTCCATCATCATATTTGTCTGCGGATCTTGATAGCCCCAGCTTGCGCGGTAGTCGTGGACGCTCCCTGCATATGGCTCCTGGCGGTGCCACGGGCGCGTGTCGTCAAGTTCAAGCGTGCGTTTGCCTATCGCGTTAAGCGTTGCCGGATTACGCAACTGTTCATCGGTTTCTGTAGGAGCCTTTCCTTCGTTGCCTCCGCACCAGAGAATCAGAGAAGCACGGTTTCGCAGTCTCTTCACCCCGCGTTCTACTGTCTCAAGAAGTATTTTCTCGGGTTGACAGACGTACGAATCCCATGCCGTGGGCCACTCCTGGAACACCATTATCCCGTATTCATCGCAAAGATCGTAGAAATCCTCCGTTTCAACAAGCCCGCAACCCCATGCGCGGATTATATTGATATTCTGCTTCTTTGCGACAAGAAGAAATTTATCGTACCTTTCTTTTGTAAAACGCATCAGGGCGTCAGGAGTGCACCATCCCGTTCCTTTTACAAACGTGGGTGTTCCGTTTACCGAGAAAAGCCAGTCGTACATATCAGGATTGCTTTCTCCTCCGACGGGAAGCATCTCCACTGTTCTTATACCGAAACGCGCGGAATATGTATCCGATATTTTTCCGCTGACATAGCATGAAAGGCACAGTGTATACAGATTCTGTTTTCCCGATCCGTTCGGATGCCACAGCTGAGGATTGTTTATTTTAAATTCAACAGCATCGTTTGTATTCGTTTTCGCATCAAACCCAAGCGACTGCGCCTCGCCTACGAAATTGTAAGGTTTGATAATGCATTCGACATGTACGGATTTTTCTGTTTCCGATTTTATGTTGCAAGCAAGTCGCATTGTGCCGTCGGTAGAAAGCGTCGTGATGAACGGAGCATCGAATTCCGCATCCGGTACTTTTGTTATTTTAACGCTTCTCCAGATTCCAAGGCCCGGTATGTCAGCGTAATGCCAACCGTAAGTACAGTTAAATACGGCGGTATCATACCAACCCACGTTCATCCACGGCCTGCGCTCTCCGATGTTCGGTTCTCCCTGCTTTCTCGGTCTGTCGGGCGCACCGTAAAGTAGAACGATCAGTTCGTTTTCTCCTGCTTTCGCAATGCCCGTAACGTCAAAATCCGGTCCGCCGAACATGCCTCTGTGATTTCCGAGAAGAGTGCCGTTCAGCCACACCTTGCATCTTTCACATACTCCGAGAAATGACAGCCGTAGCTTCGCACGGGTGTCATTTTCGTTCAAAGTGAATTTCTTTCTGAACGTGTAATCCTTTAGACTTGCAGCGCGAGCAAGAGAATCGTTTAGGCCGTAATACGGATCGGGAATGAGTCCGGCATTCATCAGAGCGCAGTGTACGCTTCCCGGCACCTCGGCCTGGATCAAATCATCGAACGGGCAGTTTGTTCCCTCGCCGGATTGCTGCATTTCCCATATACCGTCAAGCAGGATGTCTTTTTCGACAGGAATGAATTCTTTATGTGTCCTCTCTGTTTTCAGTTTTAAGGAGACGTTGGAAAACGGTTTCTGTTCCGGCTTGAGGTATTTTTCTTTTTCAATTACATCGAAGCTTTTTGCCTGCATGTTATATTCCTCTTTTTTTGGAGTGATTACAAGTATTATACCAGTTCTTTTTTTGAATGTCAATAGCAAAAAATAAAAAAACGAAAAAAAAGCGAATAAATCATTGACAAAACGAAAGCAAAGTGATATAATAAGAAAGCAAACAAAAGTATGGAGTATCATATGATTTACGGCAACAGCGCACTTTTGGATCTTAAATCGATTCCCCTGAATAAGGGTTATTCAAGGATTCATTACGAGGGAAGTATTGATAAAGCCGGCAGAAACGCCGACTGGGACTGGCATCTTTTTGAAGATGAAAAACACAAGGGCGAATGGGTTTTGTTTGACGCTGAAGGACCAGGTTGTATATTAAACTTCACGCAGCACAGATACCCGACAAGCAGGGAACCGACATTCCGATTTTATTTTGAAGAGGAAACTGAACCGAGATTCGAAATCAAGCATTCCGAATTCGGTGAAAAGTATCCGTTTATCGAGCCCGTTGCTTCAAGGTATATCGGTCCTGTTGACAATGGAAGAGGACCGATAAGAGTGGTGCGCAGTTTTGTGCCGATGCCTTTCAAAAGGCATTGCAGAGTTACAAGCGACGTTTACCTTGAGGATTTTGACAGATCGCGAGGAGGCGGTGGATGGGGCCATGTTATATGGCAGTCATATCCTGATGGTTTCTGTGCTGTTGAGTCATTTGATCCAAAGCAGGATATTACTCCTGTAATTGACATTTGGAAGAAAACCGGGAGCACGGATCTGATTCCTTTCAGAAACGCCCGGATCTCAACTGTCTGCGTAAGTCTGCGTCCCGGAGAGGAAAAAAGTCTTTTCAGCATTGACGGGAGCTGGCTTGTAGCGGGTATAAGATTGTTTCTGAAAGATTTTTCACCGGAACTTCTGAGCGTTATTTCCGTTTCCGCCTTTTTCAACCGCAGCTTTTCACCGCAGATATGCAGCCCGCTTGGCGCTTTTTTCGGGAACGAACTCGGTATCCATGACACAAAAACGCTGATGTCCGGATTGATGACGGACGGAATGATGTATTTCAACTGGCCGATGCCTTTTGAAGACGGATGCCGCATTGTGCTGAAGAACAGCGGAGATAAGACTGTTGAAATGCCGCTCTTCTCGGTCAGATATACCGACGAATATAACGATTATTATGCTTCAAATCCGTATGGCGTCCTTCACACCTCGGAATACACACCGATTAAGCATACTCCCGGCGCGGACAGCATAATCGGGGTAGTAAAGGGTTGCGGCCATATGGTGAGCGCCGTTATTACCGCGCACGGGCTTTCTCCCGACATTGCCTCGTGTGAAGGAAACGTCAGGGTTCATATAGACGGATGCCGGACACCGTCTGTTGACAGCGACGGGTCAGAGAGTTACACCAGCTACGGCTGGGGATTCCCGACTCCTTCGGAGAGCAATCCCGCAAGCTGTTACGACGGTACAACGGATTATATGTACTGGTGCGAAAAACGCGACTGTATCAGCGATCCGTATTTCTTCGGCGGGTCTCTGCGTTTCGGGATCGAATCCGGCGAATTCAACAACAGAAAAATGGAGCATTCCGGCATTTTGTTCTGGTACGGCGACGAAACAGTCAAAGCTGAACTGCTGAAAGATTTCCGCGGCAATATTCCGGTTTGTGAGTCGTATGCTCCGGTTTCCGTTACATCGGTGTTTGAGTCCGACGACGATGGGAATCCGGAAACATTTACAGGCTGTACAGGGTGCACGCTCGAATTTGATCTGCCTGTTCCGGACGGAACAGGTATGATAGTGCTGAGAAGGGTTGCCGACCAGACAGAAGGCCGGCAGTATGCTGAAGTCTGCATCGACGGAACTGTCGTAAAAGAATACGGATGGTACATGCCGGATTCAAACTCTGTTCGAAAGCTGTATGAGGATGAATTTGTTATTCCTTCAAAATATACGGTAGGAAAAAAAGAAATAAAGATAACTGTCCGGCCAACGGACAAATACGGGAACGGTAATTTTTCGGTACTCGATCTTAAAGTGTTTGGATACAGATAATCGGAGCGGAAAATATGAAAAGGGTTATTTTTTTAGTCCTGTCCGTTCTGATTCTCGTTTCGTGCGGGACATTTCCCGCAGATGATGAAGAATCAGAATCAACAGTTGGCGCCGCAATTAATTCTGAAACCGAACCGGCTACAACGGAATCTGCATATGATAATATAGGCAAAAGCGGACTGAAACGAGATTCAACAGTCGTTTTTACGGGCGATTCTATACTTGATGACTGGCGATCGGATCGGAACGATCCCGCAAGCCTCGGTAAGGCTGACGGCCCGGCAAGTCTTTTCAACGAATATATTCAAAGCAATTTCCCGGAAGACAATATCACGGTATACAATACTGCATATACCGGATACACCATTCAGAATCTTCATAAAAGATACGAGCAGTTTATAACGGACCTTGAACCCGATTACCTGATTATTTATATCGGTACTAACAATGCCTGGCACGACGACAGAAGCCTTGATCTTGTTGAAGCGGACTTCAATGATCTACTTGACGATATCCGCAAAAAAATCGATGCAGAGATTATTCTGTTCGAACCGTACCTTTTTGAATCAGATCTGAATTTCACGGTTGACGTTCCGCTCAATACTTACGTTGAAAGAATGGCTGAAATATCCGATATGGTCTGCCGCATCGGAGCCGAAAGAGGATTTCCGGTGGTATACAGTCGCGAGCTGTTCAGAATTTCGATGGAGAAATACGGCTATAAATATACAAGAGAACTTACGTCCGACGGTATTCATCCCAGAAAGACAGGATACAGGATTCTGTTTGACGCGCTGATGACTGAGTTAAAAATAAACGGTTACCAGGCAAAATATAAAATCAACATTGATTCATACAAATCAAAATATGTGAAATAGGCAGGTGATAATAATGAAAAACCATGTTGGAGTATGTCTTATCGGTGCGGGACGCGCCGGAATGATCCACGCGAGAAATTATATAGCCAATATCCCTTTTGCGAAAATAGTTGCTGTTGCGGAACCGTTCGCCGAAACCCGTGTTGCTGCACTTCGGGAACTTGGGATAGAAAACGGATACGAGGATTTCAACGAGGCGCTGAAAAACCCCGAAGTTGATGCGGTGATAATCGCAACACCGACGAAATACCACAGGGACGCGTGTGTTGCTGCAGCAAAAGCCGGCAAGCATGTTTTCTGCGAAAAACCGATGGCAATGAATGTAGAGGAATGCGAAGACATGATAAAGGCATGCCGGGAGAACAACGTGAAGCTTCAGCTTGCGTTTATGAGAAGGTTTGACGCATCGTTCCGCGCGGCAAAACAAAGAATAGACGCCGGGGAAATCGGAGATGTCGTTCTTGTCAAATCCAACACCAGAGGACCGAATCAGCCAAAGCCGTGGATGTATGATATAAGCAAAAGTAACGGGCCTCTCGCGGAGGTTTGCAGTCACGACATAGATTCGCTCAGGTGGTTCACGGGAAGCGAATACAGTCGCGTCTACGCCGTGGGAGCCAATTACCGCTGCCCGGAGGCAAAAGACGATTTTCCCGATTTTTATGACAACGTGATAATGACATGTGAATTTAAAAACGGCATGCAGGGCTTAATCGATGGCGCTCAGTACGTTAAGTACGGATATGACGCGCGGGTCGAGATACTCGGGACCGACGGACTTATAACACTCGGTTCAACATATGCCAATTCAGTTGTTGTATTCAAGAAAAACAAAATTGCGGAGGCTGAGCATGTCACCGGCTGGCAGAGCCTTTTCGCGGAGGCATATCTGGAAGAGGACAGACATTTTATCGATTGTGTGTTGAATGATAAAAATCCGTCCGTTACGGGGCACGACGGCAAGATGGTCGTCAAAGTTGTGCTTGAAGGGAACCGTTCGATAAGAGAACACAGAATAATTGATTTAACTTCGGAGTGAGTTTAGAATGAAAGCATTAAGATTTTACGGCCCGGGCGAGTTTGATCTCCGGGAAGTTGAAACCCCGTCATACGGTGACGGCGACATTCTGCTGAAGGTTAAGGCCGCCGCCATATGCGGAAGCGATATCAGGATGATTTATAACGGATACAAGGGAGTATCCAGAGAAACACCAAGGACTTACGGACATGAAATTGCAGGCGTGATAGAAGCGTGCGGGAAAAACGTGACGAAAGAGTATCAGCCAGGGGATACGGTCGCGGTCGCGCCGAATATGGGATGCGGAGTGTGCGACATGTGCGTTTCAGGGAATACGCATCTTTGCTCTGAATATAAAGCGTTCGGAATCAATATGGACGGCGGATTCGCAGAGTATGTGACTGTGCCTGAAATAGCCGTCCGGCAGGGCAACCTCGTAAAAATCAGCGTCGGTGAAAAATTCAGCTTTTCAAAAGCGGCGATCGTCGAACCGCTGTCGTGCGTTTTTAACGGTTTTGAAAAATTGAATATAAGACCAAACGATACGGTGCTTATTATAGGTTCGGGGCCGATAGGGATTATGCACGCCATGCTTGCTAGGATGGCAGGAGCATCAAAGATAATAATCAATGATCTCAGCGAGTCCAGGCTTAAAACCGTTGCCGAGTTCGATCCGTTCTTTGTGACATCTTGCGGTGACGATCTGAAGGGATTTATTATGGAGCAGACAAACGGTAAAGGCGTTGACGCGTGTATTACAGCATGTCCGGCACCGTCTGCTCAGGCAATGTCGCTTGAACTTCTTGCCATGAATGGGAGAGTCAATTTCTTCGGAGGACTTCCGGCGGGGAAAGACAAAGTAGAACTGCTGACGAACCTGATTCATTATAAGCAGCTTGTCGTAACAGGAAGCGCTAGGGCTTCGCTCAGACAGTACAGAACCTGTATGCGTCTGGTGGAGACGGGAGTGCTGGATATAGACAGAATAATAACGGCCGAATATCCCATTGAAGCATATGAGGAAGCGATTTCAAATGCCAGAAAAGGCATAGGACTGAAAAACGTATTTGTTTTCTGAGAGGAGAGAAACATGGATAATAAAATAGGAATTTATTTTGCGTACTGGACTCACGAGTGGGAGGGCGACTTTATCTACTACGTTAACAAGGTTGCCAGACTGGGTTTCGACACTCTTGAAATCTGTCCTGCAAACCTCGTTGATATGTCGGCTCAGGACAGAAAAGCGATAAAGCGCGCGGCCGACGACGCAGGGATCGATTTAACCTACTGTATAGGTATTCCGAGACAGTATGACATCGCGTCGGAAAACAGGGATGTTCAGAACGCCGGCGTTGAATACCAGAAAAAGCTTATTGACGTTGTAAGCTCCATGGACGGGCAGTATATGGGAGGAATCCTGTATTCGTGCTGGCCTGGCGCTTTCAGCGTCGGTATTACGGACAAGACTCCGTTTTGGAACCGTTCCATAGACAATATGAAAAAAATAGCCGCGTATGCGGAAAAGAACGGTGTAATACTCTGTATGGAAGTCGTGAACAGATTCGAGCAGATACTTCTCAACCAGGCATACGAAGCTGTTCAGTACTGCAGGGACGTTGACAGCCCTTCATGCCGCATCCTTCTCGACGCATTTCACATGAATATCGAAGAAGATGATTTTATCGATGCTATTAAAACCGCGGGGCCGTATCTCAGCCATTTCCATATTGGCGAAACAAATCGCAAAACTCCCGGAAAAGGGAAAATGGACTGGGATTCGATATGCAGCGGACTTAATCAGATAGGTTACACAGGGCACGTTGTAATGGAGCCGTTCATAAAAATGGGCGGGACTGTCGGAGGAGATATCAAAATGTGGCGCGACCTTTCCGGCAACTGCGACGAGGCAGGCCTTGATATGATGGCAAAGGACGCCTGCGCGTTTATCAGAAGAAAACTCGAGGAGAATCGCTGACATGAAAAAGATCAAAGTCGGAATAATGACAATGTCGGATGGGAGACAGCATATCCACGACGATATGCTTGAAACCAATCTGAAATATCAGTCCTCGCTCAAAAACGCTCTTGAAGCTACCGGAGAAATTGAAGTTGTTACAGCAAACCGGGTAATAAATTCAAATACGGCCGCAAAGGAAGAGGCGATCCGCCTTTTGGAATCCGGAGTCGAGATGACGATTTTCAATTATGCGATATGGTGCTATCCGCAGTTTACAGTAGTGGCGGCAAATTTTGCTCCCGGTCCGTATATTCTTTTTTCAAACCTTCATCCTGAAAAGTGTGGAATGGTCGGGATGCTTGCGGCCTCCGGATCACTTAATCAACTCGGCGTAAAGCATACAAGAATATGGGGAAGTATAGAAGATTGCTCAGTTTTTGAAAAGGTATTCAGTTACATAAAGGCAGGTGCTGCGGTTAAACGCCTCCGCGGACTGACGTTCGGAAATTTCGGCGGAAGACCTCTCGGTATGTATACGGCTGTTTCTAACCTTGAACAGTGGCAGAAAATGTTCGGTATCGACGTTGAGAACATCGAACAGGAGGATATTGTCAGAGCGGGTCAGACGATCGATGCCGGAAAAGTTGAAAACGCTCTTATGTGGCTTGAGGAGAATTGCGGAGAAATCGGTTATAACGAAACAAATTTAACGCGCGACAAACTTCGTTTGC
>JAFZTO010000119.1 GCA_017618795.1 Clostridia bacterium
ATATAATTATACCACTTTTTACCTGATTTGTCAAGTTTTTTGCAGATTGTCATACCCGCGTCAGATTCAAATCGGATTCAATATCTCATTAACGAAAAAATCCCGGGAGAATTTCTCGCGGGACAGGCTTTCCTTTGAAATGAGTAGGACGAATTTTTGGGGCTCGCGAATCTTTCTTTCAAGAAAGAAGGTTGACAAACGGGATAAAAAATGGTATAATATTCAAACAGTATAACGGAGGAACATTATGCGAGGGGAACTGCTGGCAAAAAACAAGCTGCTTGTAAAACTCCGGGAATCAATGTCCGCCACGTTGCCGATAATCATTATCGTGCTTGTGTTGGCGTCATTTCTGGTCAGCGTGCCCGCCGGGACGGTCCTTTGCTTCCTGTGGGGCGCTTTTCTTGCCGTTGTCGGCATGATGCTTTTCAATATCGGCGCGGAAGTGTCAATGGCAAAAATTGGCGGACAGTTCGGCTCGTCTGTGACAAAGAGCCGTAAACTTCCCGTAATAATAACGGTATCCCTGCTTGTCGGTATAGTAGTGACCGTGGCCGAGCCCGATCTGCAGGTGCTTTCGGCACAGGTATCGGCGATTCCGCGCGTTACGCTTATTGTTACCGTGGCAGTCGGGGTGGGCATCTTTCTTGTTGCGGCCGTGCTGCGCATGCTGTTTAAAATACAGCTTTCGGGTATGCTGATCTTCTTTTACGTCGGAATTTTCATCCTTGCGTTTTTCGTACCTAAGGATTTTATCGCCGTCGCGTTCGATTCCGGCGGGGTGACCACAGGCCCCATGACCGTCCCGTTCATTATGGCCTTCGGCGTAGGCATTTCCGAAATCCGCTCTGACAGGCGGGCGGCTGACGACAGTTTCGGACTGGTATCGCTATGTTCGGCGGGACCGATAATTGCTGTAATGATCCTCGGCATCGTTTACGGCGTGGGCGGAGCGGAACAGACGCTCCCTTCAGTACCGGAAGCGATAAATTCAACCGACATATCAAAGCTTCTGATAAGCGTGTTCCCGGTCTACGCGCGCGAAATTGCGGTTTCTCTGCTGCCTATTCTTCTGATATTTGTCGCCCATCGCCTGTTCTTCTTCCGCGGAACAAAGCAGTCCGCACTGAAAATAATGGCGGGTATAGTATATACGTACGTCGGGCTCGTTATTTTCCTGACTGGGGTGAATGCCGGCTTTATGCCTATGGGACGTTTCCTCGGCGAGGCGCTCGCGGGAGCGGAATTCAGATGGGTCATCGTGCCTGCGGCTATGGTGATCGGATTTTTCGTGGTCAGGGCGGAGCCGGCTGTATTTGTACTCAACAGGCAGGTCGAGCAGATGACGAACGGCGGCATTCCGGCAAAGGTCATGGGCATGTCGCTCTCGGTTGGCGTTGCGCTCTCGCTCGGGCTGTCAATGCTTAGGATTTTGCTCGGCATACCGATCATGTATTTCCTGATTCCGGGCTATTTCATCGCGCTTGTAATTTCGTTCTTTGTGCCCAGAATCTATACTGCGATTGCTTTTGACTCAGGCGGGGTCGCGTCGGGGCCAATGACGGCCGCGTTCCTTCTCCCATTTGCGCAGGGGGCTT
Source organism: Clostridia bacterium (assembly GCA_017618795.1). GTDB lineage: Bacteria > Bacillota > Clostridia > Oscillospirales > CAG-272 > Colimorpha_A. The sequence goes on from JAFZTO010000119.1 coordinate 1,599, forward strand.
GTCTTGCATGCGGTGGAAACCTTGCGACGGACGCATTTGGAATAGTGGCGATGGTCGCCATGACGCCTCTTATTACTATCCAGATCCTCGGTCTTGTATCGCTTGTAAAGAGCAAAAGACCGGCGCCGGCATCCGCGCCTGTTTACGGACTCGATTCTTACGGCGATGATGAAATAATCGGAATTTAGGTGAAAAGATGAGTGAAATATGCTACCTGATTTCAATATGCGACAGGTCGAAGATGCGTGAGTTTATCGATCTGTTCCGTTCGGACGGACTGTCGCCGGTATTTGTTTCGCTGGGGTACGGAACGGCCGGCAACGAAATATCCGACAAACTTGGGCTGACTGACACGGAAAAGGCAGTGCTGACTTCCTTTGCTAACCGCGAGACATGGATTAAGATCAAAAACGATCTGCATTCCGCCATGAGAATACACAATCCCGGATCGGGAATTGCATTTCTCGTGCCGGTCGGCAGCGTGGCAGGGAAGCAGCAGCTGAAATTTTTGCTCAGCAATCAGGAATTTGTGCTGGAGGAGGAATCGTCAATGAAGGACACACGGTACGAGCTGATAATGATTATAGCGAACGTCGGATATTCCGACCAGATAATGAACGTCGCGAGAAGAGAGGGCGCTGGAGGCGGAACCATTATTCACGCGAGGGGCACAGGTCTCGAAGGCGGTGAAAAATTTCTTGGCTTTACGCTTGCGTCCGAGAAAGAGATCATTATGATCGTCACCCGCACGGAGGGAAGAAACGCGATAATGTCCGCAGTAAATCGTGAATGCGGCAAAAATACAGATGCAACAGCAATATGCTTTTCGCTTCCCGTGTCAAGCACGGCGGGTGTATCATTTGCCGAAGCCGAGAGCGGTGTTCAGTAAGCAGCACACGGTGCAGTCTCGCAAAAATGCTGTTTTTCGGGTTGAAATGATTCTTTTCGTCAAGAACGCGGAAGAAGAATATAACTTTCGCCCAGATAAACCGTATTGCGGGCGACGCGTGTTTTTTTGGCCAGCGCGAAGTGAACGGATGTGTTGGCATGCGGCACGAAGCAGTCGCTGTACGATGAAATGTCGACCCGGATTCGCTCTCCTTTTTTAACAATAAATGCAGTCGGCTGGGACAGAATGTCCAGCCGGCATTTTGTTTTTCTTTTCCATTCAGGATTACTGTGCAGGAGCGTGGAGGCTGCGTCGGAGATATTGTATGATTTTCCGTTTTCCTCCAGATACAGTCTGCAGAAAAACGCTGTGTCGGAGCAGTCTGAAGTGACAGATAAACAAAACCTTACAGGCCCGAAAAAAGAAGTGTCCTGCTTAAACGGCTCACTTAAAAACGTGATGACGTCGTCTCCCGTGTCTTCACGCCGGAACATATAGTCGTGTCTGTCGTGATGACGGGGATTATCGGGATTATATGTGAATGAGATATCACCGTATTCCGGTTTGGAACGCAGAAGTTTTTCTTTCCGTGAAAAATAAAAAACATGGTTCGGGTCGTTCTGATACGGGCTTTCAGCTGTCAGCCATTTATTGCCGCCAATCAGGTAGTAATTGAATTTTCCGGTCTCGCCGCATGGGAACTTCAAGCCGTTGCGAATGTGGTCGAACCACAGAGCCTCCCTGTCGTGGCTGAGAGCCGCGTTCGGGAAATGATAGTCAGACGGGTCGCGTTCGCGCAGATCATGACCGAACGGCGTCATGATAAAGCATGATTTTTTTCGCGTATCCGGCGGAAGCCTGTCCCACATGGAGCACATCCCGTAACAGTAATAGTCGAACCACCCGCCGGTGAAAAGAACCGGGACCTTCAGCTTTTCGATTGCTCCGATTCGGGGATCGTTTTTCCAGAACCCGTCGTATCTGTCGTGAATGAGCTGGTTGGTAAACTCCGGCATGTCCCTCCCGGTTGCGCGTTCAATCATTTGAGAGTACGGGCGCCTGAATATTTCGCTTTCGGAAGCGATAACGCCGTGCTGCTGTGAGATCATGGACAGCCACCAGGAGAATCCGCACCATGTGCGGCACAACCCGTTGAAGTAATTGCGGTGGTACATGCTTTCCGTCTGAACCGAAACGCAGAGTGCTTTAAGGTCTGGAATATCGTCGTTCAGAAGCATAAGCAGAACGGAGGAGGTGTAGCTTCCCCCGGAAAGGTATAATTCGCCGTTATAATGCGGGAGAGTCCTTATCCATGAAATGGTCTCAAGTCCGTCGGTGCGCTCCAGGCCGGAATACGGTATGCATTCGCCCTCGCTGCCGTTACGCCCGCGGCAGTGCTGAAATACGACTGCGTATCCGTGCCGAATAAACGGGTTGTTTTCGTAATCTCTGTATGTCTGCGGCGTGATTTCGCTTCTGACGGTGTACGGCGATCTCATGAAAACAGTGGGGAATACCCCTTCCCCGGGCAGTATTACGCGTGTGTACAGCCGTGCCCCGTCGGACATTTCAAGCATGGAAGTGTTAATTTTTATCATGTCGGCTCCGTAAAATCAGTATTTCAATTAATGATTCTATTCGTTATGAGAATATTTCAAAGATTTTCAAATTAACCTTTTTTCAGTTTATGGTCAGCTTGAAGAAGCATCGTTTACCGGCGGATCTGTCGGGATAATCAATCTGCTGTTTCCTGTGAAAACAGTCTGGTGAGCAATCGCCTTTTTTGTTTGCGAAAAAACATCGCCGGGCACGTTTGGATGGACCATGTAGCTGTGCGAGTCGGATGAAGACACGTCTATTCTGAGTCTCTCGGATTTCCTTATTGTCCAGCACAGGAAACCAAAATTCAACGTAACGGTTACCGGTGTGTTCGGTTCGATTCTATCAATTACAAAAGGCGCATCCTGAATTACCGTAGCGTTGCCGTTCTGTTCTATACAGCAAATTCTTGCAACGAACATTGTTGACATACAGTCGGATGAGACATCAAGAACCAGCCTTGCTTTGCCGTGTATTGAAAGACTGTCCGAAAACGGTTCTGAAATGAAGGTCAGGACATCGGAACTAAAACCCGGATCGGGCTGTTTGGCGAAACCGACAGGCGACGTGCAGAAAGTATTCGGTCCACCGGGGAACCAGACAGGGCTGTCGGGATCCGCATTGAAGCGCATTTGCCCGGGCTCAGGTCTGGTTTCGGAAAGCAAACCGTTGTTATGGAGATAGAACTCAACAGAACTGCTGCCGTTCTGAAAATGCTCAGAGACGGTCCATCTGCCCTGTCCGGGTACGTAATAGTTTATCATTCCCGTTTGGATTTTTTTGAGCGGTTCTCCGTTTCTGATGTGGTCAAACCATTCACGGGGTGTGCAAAAAACGGATCTGCTGTTGTCGAACGTATAGCACCAGTTGCTTTCAACGTTCAGATGATGGCCCCACGGACCAAGCAGGAAAGCAGAATTGTCTCTCGTTTCGTCCGGAAGTTCTTCCCACATCTGAATCATTCCGTCCAGAAACATTTCCGACCATCCGTCTGCAACCAAAACAGGTATCCTTAGGTTTTTGAACGAATCAGCCGCATCGGAAAACGCGCCTTTACACGCGTCCGGGTCGTTTCTGAGAAGAAAAATGTCGTTGAAGGACTGAACGTTAAAGCCGTAGCAGCGTCTCGAGTAATCAGTTTTCGGCATTTTTGCCCATTCGGTTTTATATCTTGCATGCGGTGTTTTGTGAATCAGCCGTTCGGTATGATAAAACCCGAGATACCAGACGGGTGTTATATCCGTTTTGAACGCGCCTCCTTTAAAAAAGGCTGAAGTGCCGTCCGCGGACATTACGTGAAGATACGCACCCTTTACGCTTTCCGGAAGGGTGTTCATATATGACAGGTGAACGAAACACAGATAACTTCCCCCGGCAAGGTATATTTCCCCGTTGAAAAATCCGGCGTTTTCAACCCATTTTATAAGATCAAGTCCGTCTTCCCGTTCGTGAGCGAATGGTATAAACTCGCCCTCGCTTCCGCCTCTTCCGCGGCAGTTTTGTACGACGACCGCATATCCGCCTTCGGCCAGCGGCTCTGAAAACTGTCTGTAATTTTCAAAAAGATCATCGGGATCGCCTCCGGTGTAAGGATTTCTGAAAATGACTGTCGGAAACACGCTGCCTGTGTCAGGCATGAAAACAAATGTTTTTAACTTTAAACCCCCGCGATTCAGTACATCGCAAACATGATGAATCATTTTCTGTTGACAACGCTGTTCCCGTTCAATTTCAGTGAAATCACATCATCCGAGCTTTCTTCCGCTTTTCTGATGTACTCGCTGGGCGACATCTTTATTGCTTTTTTGAATACTTTTGAAAAGTATGACGGATCATTGTATCCGCAAAGCTGGGATATTTCCTCAAGCTTTCTGAACCCGTTATCGATCAGCATGCATGCATGCTGAGCCCTGAGGCTACGCAGATAGTCCGTAAAGCTTACCGCAAGTTCTTTGGAAATCAGTTTTGATATGTATTTCTGATCGTAATGAAATATATCGCTTAAAAACTGAAGCGACATGTCATGGTTCGTGTAGTTTTTATCTATGGTTTTTACTATTTCGAGCGCAATCTGAGACGATTTAACCTGCGGTTTCGGATTTTTCGGCGCAAGCACGGACAGCGTATACAGCAGCACGGCTTCGGAGATTATTCCGAGATTGTTTTCGTGAGAAATAGCAAAGGAGTTTTCCCAGAATTCAAGAAGCTTGCCGTGATTTGGAAATACACACCGCGTGAATGAAATATCAAGAGAGTTTAAAAGGTTGGCGGCACGGGGTCCGACAAACGATATATAGTAAAGCTGAAGTTTTTCGCTTTCGGTTTTGAGTCTGAACGGAGCATTCGGAAAACTGAAAAAAACGTCTCCCACGCTGAAGGAATATTCAAACATGGGAAAGCAGATTTTGCCGGAGCCTTCCTTGACCGTGTATACGATAAATGTCGGCTTTGAAAACAGAACAGAGCTAGACGCCGGTATCTTTTCCAAAACAAAATGCAATGTTTTGATTATGCTGGTATCGTCGCGTGACGGTACAAACAAGCAAATGTTTTCTCCATCGTTCATATAAACACCTCTTTTTACTGACTGTTTGCCAAAGGCTTTCTGACAGGCAGATCGTATGATAATAATTCTGCGGTTTGCAAAACGGGCGGATCCGATTGCCATTCATATGAAGGCGGCCGCTTCGAGAAACAAAAACGGAAGTGCTTCGGAAACAGACTGAATTCATATGCAGGATATGTTATATTTTAACATATTCATATTGCTTTGTCAAGTTTTTTTGAGAAAATATGTTAAACACACATTAGTATAGCACAAATTGCCGTTAAAAATCAAGCATATGGTGACGGTGTACACCATTTTACCACGTAATTCGGAATTATTACATTTACTTTTTTCAAAAAAAGTTGTAAAATATTATGCAAAGCGGAGTGAAAGAAGCGAATTGTTCGTTTTTCCGTTTTCCGAAGGCAATCGTTTTTTATCCGCATTTTTTCGTTTAGTTGCCGTGCTGCAAAGATGGGTTGCTGAATCCTTATGATCCGGTGATTTATCACGGCGCTGCGGGCTGATTTTACCTACTGAAATAAACGCCAGGGAAGGTGTATGATAATTATGTCAAAAAGAATAACACTTGTCTTTGCTCTTGTGTTTGCAATGTGCTTGGCAGGAATTTCTGTCGGCGCTGCGGACGCCGGGCTGCCTTTGTCGGGGATGCCGGCTCCGGACGGATCCGTATTGCTGACAAAGGAGTTTCCGTACGAGTTCGGGAGTTACAATCAGGGCCCGAAACTGTATACCAGCTGCAGCATGGATATGCTGTTTGATCAGATAGCGCCTGCGGAGGGCGAGCATTTCTGGGGAAACGTTACACAGGCAGGAAGCCCGGGTTACGCCATCATCGGTTACGTTGTTTTCGACAAGCCGATGGTACTGACCGAAGTGCGCGTCAAATACTCTGTCTGGCCGGAAGGGTTTACAATGCCAAATACAGGCACGGGCTCGGACCCGGACAGATGGCCGGACCTGCTTGGAATGAGGACGTGGAACTATTGGGCAACGGTTGAGCCTGGTGACAGCGACTGCCTGAAGCATATCAGTGTCGTCTACACGGATGAAGATCATTTAAACGGCGACTGGGTTTTCAATCCAAGCGGAACGGATCTTGTTGACGTCGCCGACGATACCGACGGCGACGGTTGGATAGTGATTCCTGAATCCTTACTGTCTGCAGGCGGAAAGAACGTCGGTACCGGTTTTGGGCTGAATTTTACGCCGCATCTTGATCTGGATTACGGCGGAGACGTTTTCATAAGCGAAATAGAATATTA
>JAFZTO010000120.1 GCA_017618795.1 Clostridia bacterium
AGATCGGTACCCAGTACAATGGGACAGGCGCTTCCCAGTTTTGGAATACAGAATACAATTTCTTTAACAAGTTCACGTCAAAGAGTGTAATCTCTGGCCACCAAACGAGTGAAAACGATGGAAATGCTTACGTGAAATGGGACGTCTCCGACCTCGGCGCCGGTACATTCGTTACGGCTCTTTGTTGCAGTTCCGGCGACAACCGTTGGGACGCCCAGTTCAGCATTCTTGTTGACGGCGAGAAAAAGGCTGAGTCAGCGATTATGAAGGGAGTGGATGGCCTTTGGAAAGCATCTGTTGATGTACCCGCAGACGCAAAAGAGCTTGCTGTTATCATTAACTGGGGCGATGATAACATCACATGCGGCGACTTCACCGTTGCTGACCCGATTTTCATCGAAGATCCGCCCGCACCTGAACCTTCCACCAACCCCGACGATCCTTCTCCTACAACCTCCGACGTGCTGGTTTCCGCAGCCGTCGTAGTTGCAGTTGCAGCGGCCGCGGTTGTGGTTTTCAGCAGAAAGAAAAGAGTATAACAGGTTAAACTGAACCGATGCCGCGGGAGTACAGCTATGCGGTAGTATCCCGCGGCGTTTGTTCTCTGTTGACAACGAAAGAAATGAAAAACAGAAAAAAGCTAATATGCCTTGTTCTGTCCGCGCTTTTTGTTCTGTCGGTCTTTGCGGCATGCAGAAGCGGCGGTCCGAACGGGGATAATACAAAGGCAACGGGCCCCGTCGTGACCGACGACAAAGGCAACACGATGAACGTGCCGAAGCAGGATCACAAGGGTCAGACCTTCACAATCCTGTCGTGCCAGGGCGAGAATATTCCGACCGCCCGCTACTGGACCCAGTTTGCGGTCGAAGAGGACAGCGACGATCCGCTCGATTCAGCTCTGTTCAGGCGCAACGCCGCCGTTGAGGAGTACCTCGGAATCAATATCGAGTTCGCGCAGAGGCTGAACTCTGTCGTCGACGTGACCGCATACAGAACTGGCGTTATCGCCGGCGACGACGAGTTTCAGGTCGCGGCGCTTATCGACCGCTTCGCGCTCGGTTTGGCGATGGAGGGCTACGTCCTTTCGTATTCGGAGCTTCAGGACCATTACGTCAACCTGAACAACCCGTGGTGGGATCAGGAGATAAACAGGGAACTGACCATACTGAACAAACAGTATCTGGCCGCCGGAGCCTATCAGCTGGACCTTTTCGGCGCCATGACCGTTCTGCTGTTCAACAAGCAGATTGCCGAGGACAAGCATCTTGACAACATCTACGAGCTCGTTAAAAACGGCACGTGGACGATGGAAAAAATGGCCGGCATGATGGCCGTCGCAAAGGACGACATCGACGGCGACCAGAAAATGACCGAGCAGGACGTGTGGGGCGCCGCCGTCGCCGGAGCGCAGTGGAGCCAGAGTTTCTTCCCGGTAAGCGGCGAGACCATAATCAAGAAAGACAGCGACGACAAGCCGTATCTCAGCGCCGCCTCCAGCCGCGCTATGCTCAATATAATCGAGTACCAGTGGAACACAATCCAGAGGCCCGATTATTTCTACCAGATGGACGGCAAGGATATGCCGCATACAAATTCGGTTTACTGGGACGGAATGGTCTACACCTCGGTCATCAACATGTTCTCGCAGGGCAAGGCTCTGTTCACCAGCGCCGCGCCGATGTATCTCATTTCCGACTATCTGCGGAGAATGGAGGACAACTTCGGCATAGTTCCTTATCCGACCTACAAGGAGGTCAAGGCGGGAACAAACTACGGTGCCTTCATGCCCGTGCTCATCACTCACATTGTGCCGTACAACACCTCCGATCCCGAGCTTGCCAGCGCATTCCTGGAGTATACTGCATATTATTCGTATGAAAACACCATGCCGATATTCGAGGATACCGTACTGTCCATAAAGGGGACGCGCGACGACGAAAGCGGCGAGATGCTCGCGATGATGAGGAAAAACCGCAAGGTCGACCTGGCGAGGACGTATTTCCTCGACACTGCGCAGACCGGTTTTAACGACATAGCCCAGTACGGCTCGTTCGTATGGGCTTCCGGCTGGAGGAGTCATCAGGGAGCAATCGACGCTCAGATCAAGTCCGCGATCGACGCTTTCAGCCTATTGAAATAAAAACAGAATCAGGAGATAAAAAAATGAAATTCAGCAGAATTATCGCACTGCTTCTCAGCCTTGCAGTTATTTTCGCCTTTGCCTCTTGCACAAAGGGCGGAGACGGTAAAACCTCGACTGAAGCTGGAACCAAAGATCCTTCCGTCGCAACGACGGAAAACGGCGGAAACACCGAGCCCGGTCCGGGCGATGAAACTACCGAGGAGCCCATGCCCCCGGAACCGGAGGACGTTGACCTTTCCACGGTCGAATGGACCTCTGCAAGCGGGCCTGACGGCTATGAGATCAAAAAGAACCAGCAGGTAAGTCTGGGCAACGGCAGCTACAAGTTCGACAAGAGCCTTGTGGTCACTCCCGGCGCGGGAGAGGCGGAGGCCTCGGCGGTCGAGATCGTTTACGAGCTCACCGACACCTATTTTGCCTTCACGACCATCGCGGGCGTTGACGACAGCGCAAACGGAACGGTTGAGTTCCTTGTTTACTCGGACGGTGAACTGACAGCCAGAACCGGCGCAATGTCCCACGGCGAATTCATGTATCTGCAGGCCGAGGTCTTCGGCTGCAGCGAGGTCAAGCTTGTAGTTACCAACTCCGACGGCGACAACGCCGGAGACGTCGCGGTCTGGGCCGCACCCACGCTATTCGCGGGTATGGATTTCACAAAGTACGAGGCAAAGCTCCCGCTTGACATCGACTACAACATCGACGAGCTTGAGTGGAAGAGCGTGAAATGCCTGCACGACGCCGAAAAGGGAGCTCCGTTCATCGACAAGAACGAGGGCGGCGGGCTGCTCTCTATGGGCAACAGCTTCTTCGTGACTGAAAAGGGCGTGTGGATGCACCCCTTCCTCGGCGCTGAAGAGGAGGCATACGCAGAGATCGTTATAGATCTGACGAAGCAGAAGGTCTCCAAGTTCACGGCCGCTTTCGGCCTCAGCGACGAGTATGTCGGCACCTGCAACGGCTACGGCGGAATCGTTATGCCCGAAAGGCGCTCGGTGAGAGTGGCGTTCCTTGTCGACGGCAGAGAGGTCGAGTCACACGATTTCGTCAACTCTGTCAAGCTTGGCACGACCATAATAGACCTTGAGGGCGCGTCGGAGTTCACCATCCGTCTTTACAACTACGACGGCACGCACACCTGCGACGCCACGGTCGTGAGCGGCGGCTTCACCGACTGATTTTAAGTGCATATACTTCTATCCGGGGCGGAAAACCACCGCCCCGGACGGAGCATTTTTACAGATATTTTTTTCAGCGAAAAACAAGAGGAAGAGCAGATGAGAAACAGAATCAGAAACGTCATTGTCATAATATCAGCCATACTGTTTGCGGCGGTGCTTTTCTCTTGCGGCAATCAAGGAGGCCCCGGCGACACGACCTCAGAGCCGGAGCCGGACTACTATTACGCGCGCGGCGAGAAACGCGAGTTCATTCCCACAGGCCATTACCCGGAGGACGATCTTGTGATAGCCTCGCGCAACGTGATGAATTTCGGTGCGAAGGCCGACGGCGTCACTGACGATTCGCAGGCTCTGCAGAAAGCCATCGCAGCCGCGGAGGTCATAGGCGGCGGAACGGTCTATATGCCTGCCGGGAGATACTATATTTCCGAACAGATTTCGATCCCGAGCTCGGTCACTGTCTGCGGTGACTGGGTCAGCCCCGATGAGGAGCCGGCTGGCACGCGCGG
>JAFZTO010000121.1 GCA_017618795.1 Clostridia bacterium
CGATCTTGGTCGATACGGGTACGACTTTTGCCGACAGCAGCCGCTGTATCTCGCGCTCGGATTCCTTTATCAGGTCCGGCAGACGGCTGTTTTTCGTAAGCACTCTTTCCATCGCCCGTGTGAGCAGGTCGATGTCTATGTGGTCCGGCAGTTCTCCGCGCCTGCTGAGTATCTCGGGCTCCTTTGCCAGTCTGCCGGCGTAAATCGAATACTGGTCAGACAAATACAGGGCGGCTTCCTTCGCCTGCTTGTAAGCGATAAGCGAACGGGCAAGCTCTGCTCTCGGGTCTTCTTCTTCAACGCCGTCTGTTACTGTTTTCGGCAGCAGCATTTTACTCTTTATGAGCATTAAATCTGCGGCCATGACTATAAAATCTCCGGCGACGTCCATATCCATCTGCCTCATGCAGTCAAGATACTCCATGTACTGGTCGAGTATAAGGGCGATTGGTATGTCGTATATGTCGACTTTGTTTTTCGAAATGAGAGACAGCAGCAGATCAAGCGGTCCCTCGAACACCTCGAGTCTGAAATTCGGTTCGTTCATTTGTTTATCAAGCTGCTGATGAGGTTGGCCGGATGCGACGTCAGCCACGCAAATCCTTCGAAAATTCTGTCTGCAAGCCATCCGAACGGAAGGGAAATGATACCTGTCCACAGCAGAATAAGGACAACGATCAGTATCACTCTTTCGTATTTCATAATCGCGAAATAGGCTTTTGACGGCAGAAAGGCAAAAAATATGCGTGAACCGTCAAAAGGCGGGACCGGCAGCAGGTTGAAAACCGCAAGATATATGTTCAGAAAGCAGAAATAGTACAGAAAATACCATATAACCATGCTGAACACCGATTCGGTGAGAAACAGATTCGCCGTCTGGAAAATAAGCATTCCGCCTAATGCAAGCAGCAGGTTTGATACAGGTCCCGCAAGCGCCGTGAATACCATGCCCCATTTCGGGTTGCGGAAATTTCTGGAGTTGACCGGTACCGGTTTTGCCCACCCGAAACCGAAGAACAGCATACACAGAAAACCCATCAGGTCAAAATGCTTGACGGGATTCATGGTTATGCGCCCGAAATTGCGGGCCGTCGAATCTCCCATTTTGTAGGCGATCCAGCCGTGGGCGCTCTCATGGAAGCAGAGCGCGATTATTATTGTCGGAATAGAGAGGACAGTCGCCATAAGCATATAGCGGTTGAAGCCTCCCTGAATCAAATCCATCAGCATCGGGCATCTCCGGTAAACGACAGTATTTCGTGCCGTATTTCTTCTTTTCCGGTTTTTGTAAGCGCGGAAAAGGGTATGGTTTTACCTGCGGCGGAAATATTATTCATTGCCGACGCAAGCGCGGTTTTGTTCAGTTTGTCGGATTTGGTCGCCGCAATAAAGAACGGCGTGCCGGTCTGCCTAAGCCAGTCAAGCATGATTCCGTCGTTATCCGTTATCCCGACTTTCGCGTCGATCAGCTGTAATACAAGGCGCTTCGAGCCGTTTGCACCGCGCGTTAAAAACGAATCGGTAAGCTGTGAGAACAGCATCTGCTGCACTCCGGGACGTTTTGCAAATCCGTATCCGGGCGGGTCCACGAGCCAGAACGCACCGTCGACGTCGTAAAAGTTTACGGTCACGGTTTTGCCGGGAGACGAGCTGACGCGGGCAAGCGATTTGCGTTCCGTCAGCGTGTTTATGAGCGAGCTTTTGCCGACGTTCGAGCGCCCCGACAGAATTATCTGCGGCCGGTCGTCCGCCGGGAACTGAGCGGCAGATCCGGCGGTTATCCGTATTTCCGTGTTTCTGAAATCGACCTTCATCTCAGCGGATGATCGCTCCTTCAAGCACCTCTCCGACGCTGTGGCAGGGAACAAACTGGAGATGGTCCTTTACGACGGAATCCAGTTCGTCGAGATCTTTCCTGTTGTCGTATGGGATAAACACCTTGCTGACTCCCGCCTTGTAGGCCGCCATGGTTTTTTCCTTAAGCCCTCCGATTGCGAGCACGCGGCCGCGCAGCGTGACCTCTCCGGTCATGGCGACGTCGTGGCGAACGGGTTTCCCCGAGAGCTCGCTTGCCAGTGCGGTAACCATGGTCACTCCGGCTGACGGCCCGTCCTTGGGTATCGCTCCCTCCGGAACGTGAATGTGAATGTCTCTTGTTTTATAGAAATCGGGGTCTATGCCAAGCTCGGCGGAGTGTGAGCGTATGTAGGTTACCGCAGCCTTGGCCGATTCCTTCATGACGTCTCCGAGCGAGCCGGTAAGCTCCAGCTTTCCGTTTCCGGGGACAGACGCCGCCTCGATTCTCAGAAGATCTCCGCCCGCCTCGGTGTACGCGAGCCCGTTGACGACACCGATTTCGTCGGTATCGTAAATCCTGTCAGGTATTATTTTGCGCTTGCCGATGAAGTCGGCGATATTGTCGGCGGTGACCGTATGCGATTTCTTCCCGGTTTCGATTATCTTTTTGGCTGTTTTGCGGCAGATATTGGCAATTTCGCGCTCCAGGTTTCGCACTCCCGCCTCGGCGGTATAGTAATCGATTATTTCAAGCACCGCGCTGTCGTCGATTTTCAGATTGCGTCTGGTCAGTCCGTGCCGCTTGAGCTGCTTCGGGATCAGATGGTTTCTGGCTATCGAGAGCTTTTCGTGGCGCGTGTATATTTTCAGTTCGATTATTTCCATCCTGTCGAGAAGCGGGCGCGGAATGTTTTCCGCATTGTTTGCGGTGCAGATGAAAAGACAGTCGGAAAGATCGATCGGGAATTCGAGAAAATGATCACGGAAGGCCTTGTTCTGCTCGCTGTCCAGCACCTCAAGCAGCGCAGAGGAGGGATCGCCGTGCATATCGCTTGTCAGCTTGTCCACCTCGTCGAGAAGAATGAGAGGGTTTTCCGAGCCAGCCTGAACTATGGCGTTGACAATCCTGCCGGGCATTGAGGCCACGTAGGTTTTGCGGTGTCCGCGTATCTCAGCCTCGTCGCGGATGCCTCCGAGCGAGACTCTGACGTAGTTGCGTTTGAGCGCGTGAGCCAGAGAAATGGCAATGGACGTTTTTCCCGTTCCGGGAGGGCCGACGAGACAGATTATCTGGTTTTTGATGTCGGGATTAAGCTGGCGGACGGCGATGAACTCCAGGATCCTTTCCTTGATTTTTTCAAGTCCGTCGTGATCGGCGTCAAGTATTTTGCGCGCAGCCTCGACGTCTTTTCTGTCTGCTGTGCGTATCCCCCACGGCAGTTCGAGGGCAGTGTCGAGATACGAGCGCATGACTGAGCTTTCAGCAGACGAATAAGGCATCTTTGCCAGCTTCTTGACTTCCTTTAGAAGCTTTTCACGTATGTCGTCAGGCATTTTCAGCGCTTTTATTTTTTCGTTGTATTCGACGATTTCCTCGTCGTCCTCGTCGTTGTATCCGAGTTCCTCGCGGATCGCGTTGAGTTCCTCGCGCAGGACCGCCTCGCGGTGGTGACCGTCTATGGACGCGCGCACTTTTCCGTGTATTTTGCCCTGCGACTCGATGACGTCCTTTTCCTCCTGGAGGAATTTAGCGGTTATAAGCCCCCTCTTTACGGGATCGAATTCGGAGAGAACCGCAAGTTTGTGATCCATGCTTATCAGAACGTTTGAAGCAACAAAATCGGAAAGAATGTCAAGAGAAGAGATGCTGAAAATTTCGTTTTTTATTTCTTCGCCGATCTGAGGAACAAGGGCGTTTATCTCGGCAAAAGACGAACGGATTTCAAGCATAATGGCCTGCGTTTCGGTATTATTGCCTGAAAGAATGACCTTGCCGGTGCACTCGGCCATAAAAGCGTTGCCTTCTATGCGGGTAATGCGGTCTATTTCGGCGCGGCTTATGCCCTGGAGAACCATTTTTCTGTTTTCGCCGTTTGTTTTGACCGAGCGGGAAACACGGCATACCGTTCCGACCCTGTAAAGATCGTTTTCGTTTATTTCCGCTCCGCGATCCGCGCTGCAGGGCACAGCCACGAGCGAGCCTCCGTCACGTGTGAATTTATCTATTATTCTTTGCGTATTTTTATCGGTCAGCTCAACCGTCAGGCTTGTGACCGGGAACGCGACCGCGCCGTAAAGCGGCAGTACTGCGTATATGTTTTTTTCTATTCTTTCCTTCATGGTTTAAATGTCAGATCCTTTCGTCTGCTGAAGTGATTGAGATAGCTTTTTTTGTTTTCCTGTCAAAGGTTATAACCGCGATGCCGGTTTCGGTCTCTCCGTCGCTGACGTTGAATTTTGTGGGCATGTGGGTCCTCATGTGAAATATTATGGCGCCTGTATCGACTCCGAGCACCGAATCGGGACGGCCGGTCATTCCTATATCGGTAATGTATGCCGTTCCTTTCGGCAGGAGTCTCGCGTCTGCGGTTCGCACGTGGGTATGCGTCCCGAAAACCGCTCCGACACGGCCGTCAAGCCAGTTTGCGAGAGCAATTTTCTCGGCGGTTGCCTCGGCGTGGAAATCGAGAACGGAAATGTCGTAATTTCCGCGGTTCTCGCGCAGCATTCGGTCCGCCGCATCGAACGGCGACTGGAGCGGGTCGAGGTAAACCGTGCCGAGAATGTTCATGACAAGCACTCTGACTCTCCCGCATTCCACGATGACAGAACCGCGCCCGGGACATGAATCCGGATAGTTTGCCGGTCTTAGCACATAGGGGGCCTCTTCCAGATAATCCTGTATCTCGTGCCTTTTCCAGATGTGGTTCCCGCCTGTGAGCACGTCGGCTCCGGCATTGAGCAGCGCGTCGGCAGACGGAACGTCGAGACCGTTGCCCTTGGCGGCGTTCTCCGCGTTGACGATTGCAAGGTCCGCGGAATATTTGTCTTTTATTGAGCGCAGCTTTCTGCAAAGCTTTTCGGTCGCGTAAGGGCCGACAACGTCGCCGAACGCCACGACCGTAAAGGTGTCTTTCATCGTTTTTTGTGTCCAGGGTAAATTACTTCAAATATATATTATACCACATAATTCCTCTTTTGTCAATAGAAACCGTTTTTGTTAATAAATCTTAATAAATCGCCGTTCCCCTTTACTTTTCGGCGCAAATGTGGTATAATATAACTGTAGTACGATGTCAAGCTTTTTTTACGGGGTTTTTATGGCAAAGAACAGCGAGACAAACGGTTTTTTAAGTCATATTTTGTCCGTTTTTTCAAAAAAACATAAAGCCGGCTCGGAGAGTAATCCGGTCGAACGCATTGAGACCGATCCCGAAACCGGTCTTTCAGCCGCGCAGGTCGAGGAGAGAATAGCGGCGGGGCTGGTCAACGTCGCCTCAGACAAGGGGACGAAGAGCGTATGGCAGATCATTTCGTCAAACATCTTCACCTATTTCAATATGATATTTATCGTTATCGCGGTAATACTAATAATCGAAAAATCGTACAACAATCTGACCTTCCTTATCGTTATCACGATCAACACCGTAATCGGAATTGTTCAGGAAATAAGAGCCAAGAAAACGCTCGAAAAGCTGACCCTTGTTTCCGCACCGATGTCGGTTGCCGTGCGTGACGGCGAAGAAGTCGAGATAGTGTCAGAACAACTTGTGGTTGACGACGTTATAGTTCTGTCTTCCGGCAACCAGATCGTTGCCGACGGCGTTGTGTGCGATGGTGAGATAAGCGTGAACGAAGCCCTTGTGACCGGCGAATCGGACGAGATCCGGAAAAAGGCGGGAGACGCGATTCTTTCCGGTTCGTTTGTCGTTTCCGGCTCGTGTCGGGCGCGCCTTGACAAGGTCGGAGAAGACTCGTTTGTTTCAAAGCTTTC
>JAFZTO010000122.1 GCA_017618795.1 Clostridia bacterium
CCGGCAACAGATCCCCCGGCGACAAACCCACCGGCGACAAACCCTCCGGCAACTGAACCCCCGGACACGCAGGAACCGGAACAGACGGTCAAACTTCTCTTAAAAGATCCGTATTTCAAAAAAGGAATGCTCTATTCCCGCCTGGACGCCGCGATTAAAAAGGGGCGTCTGAGCTACAGCACCGGATCTCCTAGTTGGCTCTATTCGCAGGAAATGAGCAGATACGACATTTCCAAAGGGGCTTATTCCTCGCCGGAAGAAGGCGTTCATATTTACGAGGATCAGTCAAAATACCTCCTTCTGAATACAAACAACGGATTCTTCCGCATGGGCATCAAAGGAAGCATGGAGTACGATGCGCCGCGGACCTCCGATCAGCGCTTTATGGGTGCCCTTCTGACGCCCACCGTGGCAGAAAAGGTCTTTGTCAAGGATATGGAGCACCTGTACGTTACACTTGATTTCGTTCTTGACGAAGTAACGTGCTGTATGACCGACGAAGAGTTCAACAGCGGTCTTCACACCGCTCAGTGGAACTTCTACGTATTTGTTCAGGACAATAAAAGCTCGTCGTGGTTCTACGTCGGTCTTCCGCTTTACGATTACCGCGGAGAAGGCGAGTCTGAATATGTCGCGGGAGATCCGGGGACCGGCGGAACGCTGATTTACGTTCCGACGGCCAAATTCGCATACGGAGAAAACGTCACGGCGGAGGTCGGTGTACGCTTCACTAAAACCGTCGACCTTATTCCTCTCATCGAAAGAGGCTTTGCACGCGGACAGGCCAAAGATTTCCTGGCCGGTCGCGACCTTGACAACTTCTTCATATCCGGCTGCAACCTCGGATGGGAGATTCCCGGAACCTTCGACTGCATGGCAAGCGTATATGAGTTCAGCCTGAGTTACGAGCTGAAATAGCCGGCAACAGGCAATCCGGACTTAAAACAGGATTATAAAAAGCATCAGAAAAGGCGGACGTCAATTCGTTCGCCTTTTCATAATTTACAGGAGATAACCAGCCTTCCGGTCTGATTCAGTTGGCGTTGTTTTTGAACAGCTAGATCGCGTCGCTCAGGTTCTGCCTTGCCGCGTCGATGTACATCGCATAGTACGTCGCCACGCTGTCGCTGCTGCCGGAGCATATCATGGCACCGATGCTGTCAATACCGCTCAGATTGCCGAGATAGTAAAGGAAATCCACGCATGCCGAGTTCTTTATGAGATCCACCATTCTGAAAGCGGTATCGTCTCTTGTGCCCTTCTGCTTCAGCGTGCTCTCGTAATACACTTCAACGAGATTCTCGTATCCGTAGTTTGCCATATACTCCATAACGGCACCGGTCATTTCGAGCTTGCTGTTCGATACCGGAACAGCCAGAACGTTGGTCGCGGCATTGACAAGGCACCTGTAATCGGTTCCCTGAGCCTCGTCGTACGTTGGATTGGGAACTATGCCGTATTCGACCTTCGAATTGCGGAAAACGACCGTCGCGACGCCGAGGTTCTCCTCGCAGAACAGCGCCCTGCCCTCCTTAAACGCGTCACGGACTTCCACTCCGTCCTTTACGTAAGCGTAATCCTGATAATAGATCTTGTCAAGGTATTTTGAATATATGTTGTCGACTTTATCCACGTTGAAATCGATGACGGGAAGTCCGTTTTCATCCCTTGAGCCGATTTTGCAGCCCTGCGAATAAAGCGCGTCAACCGCTCCGCCCCAGAGCTGAGTGACAAAACCGTACTGATCCCACCAGATGTTGATGTCGCCGTCCTTGTCAAGGTCGGCGGAACCGAGTTTCGCTATCTCCACCATCTTGTCGAAGGTCCATTTGCCCTGATCGACGAGATCGTAGATGTTTTCGGTACAACCGAGATCGGCGATAAGAACAGGATTAAAATAAGTACAGCTTATCAGCTGCAGATAGTTATACGTAAAATCGTTAAGACAGGTGTAAAGTTTTCCGTCGATCGTGAATTCCCTGACCGAATCCTGGTTCCACCACGGTTTTTCCGTATCGACGTACGGGAGCTTGCCCCATTCGACGTAGGCTCCCGCGATCACGCCCTCCATGGCCTGACGGCCGCCCGGGACGAGAAGCTGATACACGTCCTCAGACGCGAGTATTATCGGATCGATATCGACGTTGTCGACATATGACAGTTTAATGTCGAACTTCTCATGGCGTCTTCGTTTCTTTTGTGCACCGCCGCGCTGAGCCTGTCCGAATCGTAATTCTCATCGTTTTCGACAAATATATCGGTATCCCAGTCGCCGACGCGCGTCCATACGACAAAATCCGCCCCGTCGTACGTCTTGTCGGGCAGAACAACTTCCGGAGCCGTCGTGTCCCCAGCAGGCTCGTTTGTATTTACTGAGCCTTTGGTTCCCTTTGTATTGTCTCCGGGGTTATCGCTGCCGGAACAGGCAACCGCCGATATTATCAGCATAAGAGACAAAATAAGAACAATTATCTTTTTCATTGTTTTTACCTCAATCATAATATGAGAACAGTCCCATATTTTTTATTTCAATCGTGTGCCTGAAAGTACCGATGGTTTCAAATCCTATGTTCATTCCGTCAATGAACATATCTGCGGTACTGTCAGATTTTATTGCGCCGTCCTGCTTCGCCCTGTTAAAGGCGGCGTTCAGGTGCGGTTTCATGTCGACGCAGACGCTTTTCCACTCCCCGTCGGCGGACGGCTGCCCGTTTTTCCACAGACCCTCCCCGCCGTCGTACGCTTCGTTCGTGCCGAGATGGTAGATCAGTTTTCCGCTTGCGTCAGGTTTTCCGCCGTCGTAGGCTATAAACGGCGGATCGCTCATGCTTCTGCTGTCGAACAGTTTTATCCCGAACCAGATGAAATCGTCGTTTTTTATGCCCTTCAGATAGAAGAAGCACAGAAACTGCGCTGCCTCGACCCAGTCGTCGGGATTGACGATTCTCGAATATTCGGTCATTCTCAAATCGATTTTAAAGATTAGTCTGTCCATCGAACAGCGGTAGAACCTGCTGTCCCCGTTGTCCCCGAAACGGCCGTTTTCAAGGAGCAGATGAGGCCAGTAATCGCCGTGCACTGCGCCTTTCCCGTTATAATACAGAGACGAGTCAAGAGTAAAGCTAGCGCTCCCGTCGGCTTTGTTTACCGAAAAGCAGCGCCATTTACCGTCTGAAATACTGTATTCGTCTGTTTCAATACGGTTTTCCCAAAGACAGGGGCCGCTGTCCCACGTCGCGACGTTCCACACGGGAGTTGAGTTCCCGTCGCATTTTTTTGTGCCGAGCAGAGTCACCCGGTCGTTGTCCGAATGATCCTTCTGGCTCAGAATATTGAACCCGGACAAAAAAGCGGGGTCCGGTATTATCTGCAAACAATTCATTGTTTCAAAATGGCGGCAGCCATAGTGGTGCTACAATGACTGCCGCCGGATTAAGTTTTTCAGTGCTTTTTACGAATGACCAGCGCTGTTCCGACAACGGCAACAGAACCGATGAGGACCATGACCGCCGTAAGATCGCCGGTGTTGACGCTTGAAGCTTCGGCAAGAACAAGCTTTGCACCCAGTGCCGTGGCATAACCTTCGGTAAAGGGTTCATAGCCGTTCGCCAGATAATATCTGTACGTGGCGTTGGGATCGTTCACATCGTAAACTTCAATGTCAAACGCTATTTCGCTGCCTGCGGCAAGCGTGGCGGTAGCCGCGGGAACGGTGTACGCGAGTTCGATCACATAGCCGCTTTCGCCATAGACGACTTTATATTCAAAATCATCCTCGGACGGGGGCTCAGCCTGCGATTCGTAACAAGGGCCCTCGACATTGAGCTGTTCAACCTTAGGATAAATTTTGAAATACTTGGACTGTTTATATTTTGTCCATCTACAATCCTCCATGTTGTCAGTTTCTATGTCGCCTTTAAAGAAAAGCATGAACCATACGCCGTCTCTCTGATAGTTATTCAGACCGCCGATTTCATCCTGAGG
>JAFZTO010000123.1 GCA_017618795.1 Clostridia bacterium
ACGCAGAACGGCTATTTTGCCCGTGAATTCGCGAAGCGCACCGACGGCGGCATGGTCGGCATCAACGTAGGCATACCGGTCCCGGTGGGCGTGTTCCCGTTCTCCGGCCACAAGAAGTCGTTCTTCGGCGCTCTCCATACGCTCGGCAAGGACGGAATGAACTTCTACACCGACGCGAAGTGCGTGACGCAGCACTGGTTCACCGAGGAGGAAAAGACCTCGCAGAAGGTCTCCACCTGGGACGGCACGATCTGATTAAGCACTGCTTAAATACATAGTTTATACAAAGCCCGGCAGGAAATGCATAAATAACCCGCCGGGCTTTTGTTTTGCTTTTTATTTGGTTACAGAGACATTTCGAATTTGTTGAGGGGCGGATTTTTGTCAAGCTTTTTTTAAATTTACTTGACATAATTAGCCGCGAATGTTATTCTGTAAACAGGCCGAAAAAAGAAGCAAAAAGGAGGGCTGATCATATGAAGAACCGCGAAGTTATTTTGGAGGAGTTTCAAAAAGCTCCCGAAAACACACTAATCGTCACAAGCAAATTGTATCGCAAAAAGTTTTCAAATATTATGAGTGAGGCAGCCTTTGCACAGACGATAAGCCGCCTTGCTAAAAAAGGAGAGATCAGACGTGTTTCAAAAGGTATTTACTGCAGGCCCAGGAAATCACGGTTTGGTATTGTTCCTCCCTCCGACCGCGAAATTGCTGATATATATACCGGACGTTCCGACGGCATGATAGTTGGCTACGGATTATACAATTCATTGGGGATATCTACTCAAATATCAAAGCGGCTAACCGCTTATTCCGCCCTCGCAGATGAGCAGGTGAAGCAGATAGGCGCCGTTACGATACACAGATATGATCTCAAATACACGGATCAAGTCAAATCGATTATAAGCTTGATGGAGATCCTTCACCATTATTATGAAATACAGGATATTGATCATTCTGCGTTTATCAGAAGTGTTCAAGCACTCTCAAAAAACTATAGCGACAGCGCATTCGTAAGGGTGCAAAAGGCTATCGGATATCCAAAACGGACTGTTGCTTTTTTGAGAGATGCATTAAACTATTATCAAATACCAAACGGTTTAAACCGGTATTTATCTGAGCTTTCTTGTTACCGTGTTCCGAGAATGGAGGACTTGTATGAAGCTGCACAGAAATCAAACTGAATTTCAGGAGTTGATTACTGTTATCGCCGCAGACAAACACATTCCCGAGTCTGCGGTAGAGCGTGATTATTATATCGTGAGAGCACTTTTGTTTCTTTCACAGAGCGAGTATGCAGATAACTGTGTTTTTAAGGGCGGAACTTCTTTAAGCAAATGCTACCCGGGATCTATTGAGCGATTCTCGGAAGATATTGACTTGACTTTTATTCCGGGTGAAGGAATGTCAGACAAACAAATCGAACGCAGACTGAAGGCAATTGAAAAAATAATGACCGATGACAGTGAGACGGAAATTGTCCCCTCAGAGCGCAATGACCGCAACAAGAGCATTTATTTCTGGAACGGAAGCCGTGACAACAAAATCAAGCTTGAAATCGGTTCATCCGTCCGCCCGGAACCATTTGGGGAAAAACATCTTAAAACTTATATTCAGGAATACCTTGAAAAGAAAGGTTTTACGGACGTCATCGATAAGTATGGATTGGCTGAGGTCTCGGTTAACACTTTGAATATAGAACGGACGTTTATCGATAAGATTATGTCTGTAAAACGACATGCAATTTGCGGTACACTTACCGAAAAGGCACGACACATCTATGACGTAATGCGGCTATATCAAATGCCTGAAATTCAGCTGTTTCTTCAAGATAAGAAAGAATTGAAGAGACTGATTGGAATTACCAAACAGACGGATTCAGTATATCTTGAAAAACGTAATGTTCCAAAAGAGTATGATCCCACCGGACCATTTTGTTTTACTGAATGGAAAGAATCTTTTATGAAGGCCGGGACAGTCTATGAAAAACTGAATGAAGAACTGCTGTACACCGATGAAAAACAACGGTTCGACGATGCGCTCTGCGTTTTTGAACAAATCAATTCTTTACTAATCGAAATAGATGAATGACGACATGAACATGCAGCCAAAGTGCGCAATAAAAATGCGCCAAAGTGTACATTTTGCTGTACACTTTGGCGCATTTTAGTCAGGGAAAACGATTTTAATCCGGAATCGAATCGACAGATAACACTTTTTCAAGAAGAATCTTTACATTTTTGACACTTTTTCAAGAAGCATCCCGGATTTTTTGTCATTTTTTCAAAGCAAATATGCTCTGCCATAAGAGCAGACTGAATGCCCTTTTAAAGGGGCGAAAATATACTTATCTGCGGTTTTTGCAGGTAGCGTCAGCAAAATAAGTACCCAAAATGTGATCAAGTTTGCGAAAATCGGCACTTATCGCAAATAAAGATCCGCCGGCACCTCCAATCCCTAGTGCCGGCGGGTTTGACGTTTTATTCAATAATGATATGCTACAAGCTCCGACAGGAGGGAGTGCAATGATTATAACAAGCAGCATTATTGAGCAATTCAGAAAATATCTAATTGAATCGGAAAAATCAGACAATACTATTTCCAAATATATCCATGACGTGTGCGTTTTAAAAGAGTTTATGTCAGGCGGCGAATTATCAAAGGAAAGGCTCGTTTCATACAAAGAATGGCTCCGTGGAAAATACAAGCTAACTTCCGCTAATTCCATGATTGCGGCCGCAAACAGTTTGCTGGATTTTATGGGTTTGCAGCATTTCAAAGTCCGTCAATACAAGATCCAGAGACCGGTATTCATCCCGGAAGCACGGGAAATCCGACGCGAAGACTACCGTCTGCTTGTGAATACCGCCCATGCAAAGGGGAAAATCCGCATCGCGCTCATCATGGAAACGATCGCTTCGACCGGAATCCGGGTATCGGAACTGCGCTTCCTGACATATGAGTCACTGTCAGTGGGAGAGTTTGTTGTCCATCTGAAAGCTAACTAGTTTTATTTACAACAGATGAAATAATTACGACATCTAATTTGCTTGAACCGGATTTCGGTTGATGATGGGAGGATAAAATGAAAAAAATAATAGCTTGCTTATCTATGCTTTTTATCAACGTCATAACGGGAATAAATACCCAAAATGCGTGCGAGATGACACAAACAGGCACCTATCCTGCTGAAGCCGCCGAATAACGCCGGTAAACGTCTGCCGGACATTACGGATCTTCCGGAAAGCGAAACACCGGAAGCATATCGTTTTCCGCGGAGCAAGAAGTCTGCGGCCCATCTTTTTACGAGATGAAAGCGTCCTGTGTTTTCACAGGGCTCTACTCCTGTTTCCGTAATAATTGTAATTTGTCGTCGAAGGCATTTATTTCACGGTGTTCTTGACATAAGCCTCTCTGCGGCGTGATTTTATGGCAAAACCGGCAAAATGGCGCCTTTGAGGCGTTTTTGCCAGGCGAGAAAGCCTATCACGCCGCACTCATGTCAAGAACCTTTCGCGGCATAAACGCCATTTCGACGAGTCCATTACGGAAACGGGAGTAGAACCTTTCGTGAAGTGAAAAGTTAAGTTCCACTTTCAGACTCGCCTCCATGCGTGTGGAAATAATTCTTGCAATTTGGCCTCCTTTTTGAGATAATAACTGTGCGAGTAGAAATCACCTTTACAAAATCCT
>JAFZTO010000124.1 GCA_017618795.1 Clostridia bacterium
GCGTTCCGGCATGGGAGCATCCAGTTTCCAGCGTCCTCCGACTGCCTCGCCGTAGGTTCTGCCCGCGCTCCTGCCGCTGGCGCCGAGCGCCGTTATTTCAAAGAACGGGTGATTTTCAAGCAGAGAAACGAATCTCTGTCCCACCATGCCTGTTGCGCCGATTATTCCGGCTTTTATTTTTTTCTCCATTGAATTATCCTCCTGATGTCAGTTTATCTTTTTGCCGTCGGGGCCGAAAACGCTGATCTGCCCGTCGATTTCGTACTCCCCGGTCACGGCGGCGCCGTCTTCGCCGAAATAATAGGTGGCGCCGTTCACGGTTTTTAGGCCGAAGACCATCGCTTCGCTCTGCGGGTCGAAGTAGTAGTATTTCCCGTCTATCTGCTGCAGCCCCTTGAGCAGATTGCCCTTTTCACTAAAACAGAAAAAGTTGCCGTCGATCTCAACTATGCCGCTCCTTCTGAAACCGTGATCGTCAAAATACCACAGTTTTCCGTCGATGATGTATACTCCCTCGGCGTAGTATCTCCCAGTGCCCGGGTCGGAATGGTAGTCCTGTCCGTCGGAATGAAAGTCTCCGCGGGCTACGATGCCCGTCTGCGGGTCTGACCAGTATTTTTTGCCGTCCACGACGTGCCATCCAATCAGAAGAAGATGCTCTCCGTATTCCTCAAACGAATATATTTGCCCGCCTATCGTGTATTGTCCCGATGCCCTTACGAACGGGAACACGACATAGTATTTTCCGTTGTCATTGCCATGCCATCCCGGAATAACCGAGTCCTTTTTCAGAACGGCAACGAGTGCGACCGCACAGACGGCAAGCGCGGCAGCAATAAGGACAAAAAGCGTTTTTTTACTCATTTTCCTGCCTCTCGTACACAAGAAGAGAGCATTTCATGCCTGGAACGCTGTCGCTTTCCGTTGCCGTAAATGTATCGATTACGCCCGTGAGAGCCCATTCGTCGCTGTCGTCGAGGTTGGGGAAAAATGTGTCGCAACTGAAATCCCTGTGAAAGCGCGTGACGTAAACCTTCGAGCAGTGACGGAGCAGCAGGGCATATATCTCGCCGCCGCCGATCACTGCAGCCCTGCCGCGCACGGTACGCATAAGTTCGCGCTCGGAATGGACGACTTCAGCTCCCTCAACGGTTATGCCTGAGCGCGACATGACTATGTTTCTTCTGCCGGGAAGCGGTCTGCCGAGAGGAAATGTCGCCAGAGTTTTGCGCCCGTATATTACGGGAAGGCTGTCAGTAAGTTCGCGAAAGTACTGCATATCACGCCGAACGTGGGCAAGCAGTCTGCCGCCTTTTCCTATTCCCCAGCTGTTGTCGGTCGCCACCACGGCAATGAATCTGCCCCTGCTCATACAGCCACCGGGAATTTCCCGACCTTTTCGCCGTGGCGGTAGTTTTCCACCGTAACGCTGTCGGGAGTAAAGTCGTAAAAATCGGTTACAGAAGGATCGAGCGTGACCGCAGGTGCGTCAAACTGCTCTCTTTCTATAATTTCCTCAACTATGGGTATGTGTCTGTCGTAAATATGGCAGTCGGCTATAACGTGTACCAGCTCTCCGGCTTTCAGACCGCTGACCTGAGCGAACATCATGACAAGGATCGCGTACTGCGCAACGTTCCACGCGTTTGCGGCGAGCATGTCCTGCGAACGCTGATTAAGTATCGCGTCAAGACGTCCGTTCGTCACATTGAATGTCATGGAATAGGCGCACGGGTAAAGGGCCATCTCGTGAAGGTCGGCAAAATTGTAAATATTTGTCATTATCCGGCGTGAGCAGGGGTTGTTCTTCAGATCGTAGAGCACCCGGTCCACCATGTCGAACATGCCTTCCTTATACTGATGCTTTATTCCCATCTGATAGCCGTAGGCCTTGCCGATCGAGCCGTTTTCGTCCGCCCATGCGTCCCAGATGTGCGAGTGCAGGTCGTGTACGTTGTTGGATTTTTTCTGCCATATCCAGAGCAGCTCGTCGACCGCTGATTTCAGGCTTATCGGCCTTAGGGTAATAAGCGGGAATTCCTCCGCGAGATTGTACCTGTTAATTACGCCGAAGAGTTTTTTGGTGTATGCGGGCGTGCCGTCATCCCACTTCGGCCTTGTCCGCTCGTCGGTGACGAGCGTTCCCTCGGACAGGATTTTCCTGCAGGTCTCTATAAACGTGCGGTCAAATTTGCTCATTTTTGTCTCCGTTCTCCGTCCGATTGAGCATGTATTCGAAAACGCGCGTGCTCTCCGGGCCGTATTTATTAATTTTAAATCCGAATCTTATGGCAGCCATGCACATAACGTGGTTGCGGCGGTCGGCTGTTACGCGTAGCGCTTCAAGTCCGGTTGACTGCGCGATCCGTACCGCGTATCCGAACAATGCCGCCGAACAGCCCTTTCCGCGATATCCGTGACGAAAGGCAATGCAGGATATTTCCAGCGCCCCGCCGGATGCCTCAAGCCGCGCCGCGCCGCATATTTTTCCGTCTTTGTCGGTCGCTGCGATGAGAGTACCGTCATCCACATATTCATTCAGACATTCAGCATCTGGAAATCCGCCGTCAGGTGAGGGAATGCGCTCCTCGTCCAGAAAAATGGAAGCGTCGGTGTATGTTTTTTCAAGTGACGGAATATCGTTTCTCTCCGCCCTGCGCATAAACAAAGCAATCATTTTGTCTTTTTTTCGTTTTCCTCTTGACAAACCGGGAAAAATGTCGTATAATATTAGTCACGCAGATGTAGTTCAGTGGCAGAACATCAGCTTCCCAAGCTGAATATGCGGGTTCGATTCCCGTCATCTGCTCCAGCAGGATGCCCGTTACGGGCATTTTCTGTTTCAGGACTATATAATATTTTATCATTTATTTGCCTTTTTGTCAATACAGACGGGCAAGAAACAGCCTGCTTAAAAAAATAATGCCGGAAATTTTTAAAATTCCCTTGACATTTCCGAAACAATGTAGTATAATTATCTGTATGAATAAACCGACCGGTATAGTCAGATGAGTTGGTTCTGACGTTTCTACCCGGGACCTATCCCGGACTATCGGAGACTGTACGGTACCGGCGGGTGCCTTTTTGTTTTTTTAAGGCACTTCCGGTGATTCACGTGCTTATTGATTATGAAACTGCTTGAAGAAAAAATCAGAAAAGAAGGGACTGTCCTTCCCGGCGACGTTCTGAAGGTCGGCTCCTTTATAAATCAGCAGATGGACGTGCCTTTTCTCTCCCTTTGCGCCGACGAACTCGTACGGCTTTACGAAGGAGAGATAATAACAAAGGTCCTGACCGTCGAGGCATCCGGCATAGGCTTCGCCTGCCTTGTTGCCGAAAGACTGGGCGTGCCAGCTCTTTTCGCGAAAAAATCAAAGACATCAAACATGTCGGGCTCCTGCTGGTCGGCCCCCGTGGCTTCGTACACTCACGGCGTAACCAACACGGTTATGGTGCCGTCGGACTTTCTGACGTCTGACGACAGCGTTCTCATCGTCGACGATTTTCTCGCCACCGGCAGCGCTCTGAAAGGGCTTATATCGCTTTGCGGTCAGGCCGGAGCGCACGTCTGCGGCTGCGGCATACTCATCGAGAAGGCGTACCAGAACGGCGGTGAAGAGGTGCGCGCCATGTGCAGGGTCGAATCCCTCGCGCGAATTTCGAAAATGTCGGAAAGCGGCATATCTTTTATCTGAGTCATACGGCATGTGCCGACGGCTATAAATCAAGTCATTATTTTATTGGAGGTTTCTTAATATGTTTAAGAAAATTTTCTCACTTGCGATCGTTCTCGTAATGGTCATCGCATGCTTCGCTTCCTGCACGGGCGGCGAGAAAAAAACCGAAGAGGATGATCCGCTTCTTCCCATCGCCGAAATCAAAAAGGACTTCGACGTCCCCGCTGATTTCAAAATCGGAGTTATCTGTCTGCACGACGAGAACTCGACCTACGACAAGAACTTCATCGACGCGGTGAAGGATGTCGCAAGGGCTCTCGGCCTCAGCAATGACCAGCTCCTCATTGAAACCGGAATCGACGAATCCGACGCCTGCTACAACAAGGCAAAGGATTTTGCCGAGAAGGGCTGCAAGATTGTTTTTGCAGACTCCTTCGGTCATGAGCCGTTTATGGCTCAGGCGGCAAAGGAATATCCGGGCGTTCAGTTCTGCCACGCGACCGGCGTAAGCGCAACGCACGCCAACAGCGAAATTGCCAATTTCCACAATGCCTTCGCTGCCATCTATGAGGGACGTTACCTCGCCGGTATAGCCGCCGGCATGAAGCTCAACGAAATGATCGCCGCCGGCAAGATCACAGCCGAGCAGGCTGTTATCGGTTACGTTGGAGCGTTTACATACGCAGAGGTCGTTTCCGGTATGACTTCTTTCTACCTCGGCGCAAGATCCGTATGCCCGAGCGCCACCATGAAGGTAAGATACACCGGCTCCTGGTACGATCCCGGCAAGGAGCAGGAGGCCGCCACCGCGCTGATCGAGCAGGACAAGTGCGTTCTAATTTCCCAGCACGCGGACTCGATGGGCGCACCGACCGCCTGCGAGAACGCCGGCGTTCC
>JAFZTO010000125.1 GCA_017618795.1 Clostridia bacterium
AGGGAATTACGGTCCCGCTTTCGGTAAATGAAAACGGAATGGTCGAAAGAGATCCGAACGTCATTATAGAAAAGAATTATGAGCTGATACGCGAAATACAGGCCGGATGCGACGGTGAAATAGCCGCAATAGGACTGTCCGGTCACGGCAAGGGACTGTATCTGCTGGATAAAAAAGGCCTTCCGCTCGGAGGGGGAATAGGATCGACAGACACCCGCGCTCTTGAATACGAGCTTATGTGGGAAAAGGACGGCACTGCGGACAAGGCGCGTGAAAAAACGTTTCAGAGGGTGCTGGCGTGTCAGCCCGTCTGCCTTCTCAGATGGCTGAAGGACTGCGACCGGGAAACCTACGAAAAGATCGGCTCGGTCCTGTCGGTGAACGACCTTGTCGGCTACGCGCTGACCGGAACCATATTTGCCGAGACGACGGAAATCTCCGGAACAAATCTTCTTAATCTGCAAACCGTTTCATATGACAGGGAGCTTCTGTCGCTTTTTGGCATTGAGGAGACGGCAGACGCGCTTCCTCCCGTCATAGGTTCTTTTGACGTGAGAGGATATATAACGTGCGGGGCGGCGGAAAAAACCGGTCTGAAGGAGGGCACGCCTGTCTGCGGAGGCATGTTCGACATCGACGCCTGCGCGCTTGCGGCCGGAACCGTAAACGCGGGAGACATGTGCATGATAGCCGGCACGTGGTCGATAAACGAATATATTTCGCGTGCGCCCGTCGAAAAGATTTCGATGAACTCGCTGTACTGCATTCCGGGCATGTATCTGGCGGAGGAAAGCAGCGCAGCCTCGGCCGGCAATCTTGAATGGATGAGAGACATTATGCGTGAGCATTCCTACCGGGAGCTTGACGAGATGGTTGAAAGCGTGCGCCCGGAGAAGTCAAGCGTGTATTTCCTTCCGTTCCTTTACGCGTCAAATCTTAACCCGTACGCAAGGGCGTCTCTTGTCGGACTTGAAAGCGGTCATACCGAAGCGGACGTTGTAAGGGCTGTATACGAAGGCGTCGTATTTTCGGGATATACCCATCTTGAAAGACTGCTTGACAACTGCGAAAAAAAGCCGGATTTCATCCGTCTTGCGGGGGGCGTGGTCAACTCCCCTGTATGGGTACAGATGTTCGCCGACACGGCGGGAATACCGGTGCGGGTTTCAGAAGTTTCAGAGCTTGGCTGTCTCGGCGCCGCAATGGCGGCCGGAGTTGCCTCGGGCGTGTACGGCTCGGCTGCCGAGGCGGCGCGGATGTGCGCGGGAGAGGGCAGACTTGTCTGTCCCGTAAAGGGCAACACGGACATATACCGTGAAAAGTACGGAGTCTACAGGGACATCGAAAGGGCACTGTCCCCCTTGTGGCGTAGGATCCGCGGGATATGACGGGCCGGGGACCGGCACCGGCCGTATTGACAAACCCGTAAAAAAGTGGTATAATAATCAGGATACCGGAAAACACCGGCGGCGGGAGATTAGGAAATGCTTGAAGAACTGAAAAAAAGAGTATACGAACAGAATATAGCGCTGGTACGACACGGTCTTATAATTCTTACGTGGGGAAACGTGTCTGCAATCGACAGGGCAAGCGGCCTTGTGGTAATAAAGCCGAGCGGCGTCTCGTACGACAGCATGAAGGCTGAGGACATGGTCGTGGTGGATATGGACGGAAAGGTCGTCGAAGGAGAACTCCGCCCGTCGTCTGACACTCCCACGCATATCGAGCTTTACAGGGCTTTCCCGAATATAGGCGGGGTGGTGCATACCCACTCCACCTATGCCACGGCCTTTGCACAGGCGGGGAGGGACATCCCCCCGTACGGGACCACGCACGCCGACGTGTTTTACGGCCCGGTTCCCTGCGCTCCCGCCCTGACAAAGGAGGAAGTGGAGGGCGAATACGAAAAAAACACGGGACTTGTCATTGTCCGCGCGGCCGGAGATTACGAGGCAGTCCCGGCGATACTTGTCAAAAATCACGGGCCGTTCACATGGGGGAAAACCCCGGAAAAGGCTGTCGAAAACGCCGTCACGCTGGAGGAAACGGCGAAAATGGCCGTCCTCACCGAGAAGATCAATCCCGAAGCAAAAGAGGTCGACGGCTACCTGCTCGACAGGCATTATTTCCGCAAACACGGGAAAAATGCCTATTACGGACAGAACTGAGCGTTTGATTTGGAGACGTTTTACGCATATGCAATTGAAGCGTTCGCCTTGTCGTGGTTTTAAAAAAAACATTTGTGTACTCTTGACTTTTTTGTTGAAATGTGGTATATTTATTATGTCAGGCAGATTTTTACATGTTTTGGATAAAAATTGGTCTGGGAGTAATTATCAATTATGGAATCTGGAGGTTCTGGGATGAAAAAGATATTAAAAATCTCAGTTTTTCTGTGCCTCTGCTTTTCGGTTCTGACCTGTTCTCTTTCATCATGTAAAGACGACGCAGGGATAAAAATGGTTGATCCAGTAATGAGCGAAACGATTTTGGTAAATCTTGAATGCGACGATCCTATTAAAACCTACCGTTACGACGACTTTTCCTTCCCGGTTCCATTCAGTGTGTACAGCGCGATACAGGACCGCAGATACGTTTACTCCGTAAGCTGCGATACCGCCGAAATATCCCCGAGCGGGAAAATCGACGGTGCCATTTCAAACTATGAGCATGTGACGATAAACTTTGAATCATCCGAGGCGCCGGAGACCGACGTAACGGAAAATATAGTTGTGCACACAATAAAAATATTTGTCACCGGCTATGAGGATACTTTGTCCTCGAGAACCTTCGAAGTCTTTGTCATAAACTCTAAAAACGGGGTTTTCGTGTCCTATATAAACAGCGAAATCGCCATTGAGCAGTATTATGAATGGCTTTGTGAAAACAACGTCATCACAAAAAAAGCATACGATGAATTTATAAGAAAAAAGAATACGGCAATCGAAGTGCCGGGATTCTGACAATTAATAATTCATGCCGCAACGAAAATCCCCGCCGAAAACGGGGATTTTCTTATTCCGTGAGGATAAGTGAGAGCGCGGGAGTTGACTTTTCCGCGAAAATGTGATATAATATTGTTACCGTGCGGGAAAGCCGTTTCCCGCTTAAAATATAATAACGCAGTTCGCCGGAGCGTGACTCCGGAACCGGAGGAATTATAATCTTCGGGGATAAGGAAATCGCGGTGAAAATCCGCGGCAACAGCCATTACCGTAAGATGCGGGCAAGCTCGCGCAAGCCTGCTGAAGTCGGAATGCTTATCGTCCTGCGGCCGTAAAAGCCACTTCGGGCAAAAGGGAGGTGACGGGCAGAAAACGGATGCGCCGCGTCCGGCTTTTTCCGTGCTCCCCTAACGGGAGTTTTTTGATGCTCTTTTCCCGCAGGCGGCTTAACAAACGTTTACTCCGGATCGCCGCAAGGCAGTCCGAGAAAATAAAAAAAGGGGAAAAACATCATGAAAAAAACATTAAGCCTGCTTCTTGCGCTGCTCATGTGCGCCGCCGTTGTACTGGGCGCGGCGTCGTGCAAGCAGACGACAGGGCAAAAGGACGAGGGCCTCTGGGCTGACGCTCTTTACAAAGAGGACAAGACGTTCGGCGACGGCGCAACTACCGTGACCGTCAAGGTAACG
>JAFZTO010000126.1 GCA_017618795.1 Clostridia bacterium
CGCCGCCACGGACGCGCAGATAAAAGAAGCGCTGAACGCGCTGGAGGTGTTTTACCCCTTCTTCGCGTCGCTGTTCGTCTGCTGCATCATCCCGCGCATGACGGAATCCGAACTCATAGTGCTTTCCGGCAGCAGCCTGACGCTCGCCGCGCTGTATGAATTCGCTGTCTATTTCGCCATATCACTCGTAAGCGGCGAAATCGCGGGGATATTCCTCCTGCCCGCGTGGGCGGCGCCGCAGTTCGCGCTTTCCTACCCGGTGACGCTTTTGTGCGTGTTCGCGCTCGCGCTGCTGGTGCGGTTCGCCGTGAACAACGTTTATGCCAACTTGGGCGTGCAGACGGCGGCGTTCATGCTCGTCTACCTCAACAGCGGACTGGCACCGGACGTGGTGATAACAAGAGCGCTGACAAAGCGCGACCTGTTCGTGAACGGTTACGCGCATTTGATATATTCCGACGAGCTCGGCAACTGGTACCTTCGCTTCGGCGACGTTATGACAAACCGTATAATCTTCCTCGCAATTGGCGCCGCGATATTTACTGCGGCGATATTACTTACAAAACAAAACAGACTTTACAACGTAAAGAGATAGGAAGGTGAGAAGATGAAGAGACTTATTACGGCTATTCTTGCGTTATGTTTCTTTGTCCTGACGTCGTGCGGCAGTCCGGTACAGCCGGAGATATCGGGCGATACGTCTTACGTCGTTTCCAACTCTTCGGCGATCGACCGAACTGACGAAAGCGAGCCGTATGGCAACGCAAGCGAAACGGTTTCAGATATTCCCTGGAAGATACCGGAGGATATCGAGAATCCGTCGCAGGGGCTTGATCTGCTGCTCATGGTAGTCGATGGCGCTCCGGCGTATTCTGTGGCCGGGCTGGGAAGCTGCAAGGATGAATATATAATCATTCCCAGCACAGTGGACGGGATACCGGTCGTCGAAATAGCCGATTATGCATTTCGCCGTATGCCCGGTGGTATCGGACAGATTACGGGTGTGTACTGCGGAAACAGAGTAACGAAGATCGGCGAAAACGCGTTCGTCGGATGCCCAAACCTTAAAAGCGTTATAATACCGGACAGCGTTACGGAAATCGGTGCATGCGCTTTCAATAATTTGCCTTCGCTCGAAAAAGTAGAGTTCGGGGGCAGAGTGAAAACTATGGGGAAAAACGTTTTCGGCGGGTGTGCAAAGCTCAGGCGCGTCGAGCTTTCGTATTGCCTTGAAGTTATACCCGACAGCGCGTTTTCAGGATGCAGATCACTGGAAGAAGTGGTTATTTCTTCGAACGTCAAATCGATAGAAGCCGGAGCATTTGATGATTGCAGCATAAAGAAACTTCTGATACCTGCATCTGTATCATCCATTGCTTTCAACGCATTTGACAATTCAACCGAGATCGAGATCGATCCGAATAATCCGTTCCTTCAAATTTTAGACGAATCTATTTACAGCAAAGATAAAACACAGTTGTTTGTTTACAGAGGACACGATGGCGCTGAACTGCCTGAAGGCATATTATCTATCGGCGCAGACGCATTTTCCGTATCGACGGTAAAAACGATTGTATTACCCGAAAGCCTGTTGATAATATCCGAAGGCGCTTTGGAATACGGAAACGGAGTCAATATCACGCGCGACGTGTATATGAAAAACGGCGTCAAAAGCATCGGCAATTATGCTTTCGGCACTATATCGGGAACGGTCAATATACATTACGACGGTACAAAAGACGAATTCGGATCGATCACCAAATCCGAATACTGGTATTACGGCCTAAGAGGATTCGCAAGCAACACGGTGAACGTGTTCTGTACCGACGGAGAACTTAAGTATGCTTACGAATTCGTTTATAACGGGTGAACATATGATAATGATGTCGGTTATTAAAAGAATAACAGCAACTGCGCTTACAGCTTGTATTATAGTGTTATTATCATCATGCAGCGAATCGGAACTGCCGGAAGGCGCTGAACTTTTGCCTGATCTGAATACCGAGTATTTCACTGACGAAAACGGCAGGGTGCGTTGGCCGGAAGAAATCTTGCCAAAAGGATTTCCGGTGCCGGAATATGAAGAGATATATTCTGCTGAAAGAAAAGAGAACACAGTCACGGTAACGGTTTTTTCCCGCTTTGTACTATCTCCGGCGGAAATAGTGATTCCGCATGTTGAATTTACCGAGGCACTTCAGAATTGCGGTTATGTGCATTATTATCCGCCCGGAGGAGACGGCAACGCATACTGGGGAAGGTTTTTTAACAAAAAAGCCCGCACCCGCGTGACAGTTTATACTTCGCAGATCGGTCAGGATTATTTCAGTGATCACCTTAATGCCGTAAACGCCAAAAGTCCAACTCATTTCACCATGCAGATAGTTGTTGACGAATACGATCTTAAGCCCGAAAGCCTTACTTGGGAGTACCCGGACAGAAACACCGATCTTGGTTTGGAAATCATAAAGTTCGACAACTGGCCTTCCGAATACCTGCCGAACGATTTTGTAAGACCCGGCGAAGGTATCGAAATAATATCCATGGAGCAAAAGAGCAGCGGAGTATTCATCACCCTGCGCGGCGAGCTCGGTGAAATGCAACAATACGGCGGAACACTTGGAGGATCATACGGCACTTTGTCCATACTCGAAAACAGAAAAAGCC
>JAFZTO010000127.1 GCA_017618795.1 Clostridia bacterium
GCCCTCATCCGTCACCGCACTTCCCTTTGAAAGGAGCAGATCATTAAGACCGTCTGAAATGGAGGCCGTGGTGTTCTTCAGTCTCTCGATTTCGTCCTGGATCATTTTTTTCTTTTTCAGATAGCGAGTGTATCTTTCATCGCTGACAAGACCGGCGTATCTTCCGTATTCTATCAGCCTGTCCTGCGCGTTGTCCTGCCTCAGAAGCAGACGATATTCTGAACGCGAGGTCATTATTCGGTACGGCTCGTTTGTGCCTTTTGTAACGAGATCGTCGATGAGCGTGCCGATATATGAACTGTCACGCGTCAGAATAAGCGGCTCGCGTCCCTGCAGGCTGAGCGCTGAATTTATACCTGCAATAAGGCCTTGTGCGGCGGCTTCCTCATAGCCGGATGTGCCATTGAACTGCCCCGCACCGTAAAGCCCCTTTATTTTTTTGAACTCGAGCGTGGGGTAAAGTTGCAGAGGGTCGCAGCAGTCATATTCGATGGCGTAAGCGTTGCGCATTATCTCGGCGTGCTCGAATCCCTTTATTGAGTGGAGCATTTCTGTCTGCACGTCCTCCGGAAGCGAAGATGAGAATCCCTGAAGATACATTTCATCGGTATCGGCTCCCATCGGCTCAAGAAACAGCTGATGACGCTCCTTGCCGGAGACTCTGACAACCTTGTCCTCGATGGACGGGCAGTAGCGCGGCCCCGTGCCCTGTATTACTCCGGAAAAAAGCGGCGAACGGTGCAGGTTGTTTTTTATTATTTCATGAGTATGGGTGTTTGTGTACGCAGTGTAGCACGGAATCTGTGTGATGCTATTCAGCTTTTCTGTGTCCGTGTCGGCGGAAAACGGCGTTATGCTTTCCTCGCCATCCTGCTTTTCGAGTACAGTCAGATCGACAGAGCGGCGGTGTATGCGCGGTGGGGTTCCGGTTTTAAAGCGCATGAGCTCGATTCCGAGTTTTCGAAGGCTGTCGGACAAACCGAGTGACGGCAGCATCCCGTCAGGCCCCGAGCTGTAAGCCGTGCTGCCGACGACGACGCGCCCGTTAAGATACGTGCCGGTGGCTATAATTATTTTTTCAGCTTCCCATTCGGCGCCGAGCGATGTTTTAAGTCCCTTCACGCTGCCGTCGCTTACCAGTATCTCCGTGACCTCCGCCTGAACAAGGCGGAGATTTTCGGTTTTTTCAACGGCATTTTTCATTCTGGTACGATATAAAAGTCTGTCTGCCTGCACCCGTTTGGAGCGAACCGCAGGTCCCTTTCCCGTGTTCAGCGTACGGCTCTGCAGTGTGACGTAGTCAGCTGCCCGTCCCATTTCTCCGCCCAGGGCGTCGATTTCGAATACAAGATGTCCCTTTCCGGTTCCTCCTATCGAAGGATTGCACGGCATATTGCCGAGGGAATCCAGATTAATTGTAAACAGGACTGTGTCTATTCCCATTCTTGAGGAGGCAAGGGCCGCTTCAAGGCCGGCGTGTCCCGCTCCTATAACTGCTGTCTGTGTTCTGTATGTCATTTTCGTTGTTAAATAATTTCTTTGTCGGAAAAGAATTGCGTTTTTTCCGTCAGGTATCTGTCCCGATCATCATCGGTCGGAAATTAAGATAATCGGCCGAAATTATTGTGTATGAGATCCCGTTTTTACAGACAACCTGTGGGATTCCGTATACTCCGTGAATATGACCGTAATAGACTTTTTTTATGCCGTGTCTTTCAATCACTTCAAGCAGCGGCCGGTTTGCAAAATCTCCGAAAATCACCGGGAAGTGGCAGAAAAAAAGAATCTCTTTGCCTTCAGACGCTTTTTCTCCGGCAGAAATGCTTAGTTCTGCGCGCATTGCCTCACGCAGGCAGACTTTATTGAAATCCGCGTTTTTCGGTGCCTTCTGACTGTCGCTGTACCACCCGCGGCAGCCGCATATAACGTAATTGCCGACTGTGCTCGCGCCGTTCTGAAGCAGGGAAATGCTGTCTGCACCGCATTCTTCCAGGGCTCTGCGGATTTTGGAAATGGACTGCCACCAGTAGTCGTGATTTCCCTTCATCAGTATCTTTTTTCCGGGAAGAGCGGATATGAGTTTCAGGTCCGGCAGCGCATCGTCAAGTGTCAGTCCCCAGGAGATGTCTCCCGGTACGACCACCGTGTCTGAATCAGTCACTGTTTCCTTCCAGCGCTCAATCAGTTTTTCACGGTATCTGTTCCATCTGCTGCCGAATACGTCCATTGGCTTTCCGGACTTTTCGCTCAGATGGAGATCGGCTATGCAGTAAAGCAAGCTTTCCTCCTATTCCCGCCCGTTGCGGTCAATTATTTCTTGCATTACGTCGAAGGGCATTTCAGACGGCAGAATACTGTCGTGCGGATCGAAGCGTATCTGTCGCTCCGCGATTCCGCGCAGGGGCGAGGGTATTTCAACACCTGTTATTTCGTGCAATCGCCCGATGGCGTTTATTCCTTCGCATTTTTCGCCTGATATTGCCTGCAGGACGGCGGGAGAAAACTTGTATGCATTCGCGGTTGAGGCAACTATTATCTTGCGGCCGGATGGCGTTATGTGCCTTTCGGCGCATTTCAGGGCAACAGCGGTGTGCGTGTCACAGAGATATCCGAAGTCAGTGTACATATGGCGTATCTCCTCAAGTGTTCCTTCCTCGTCGCAGTAATCCGCGTCGAAATCTGCGCGCATGGCGTCAAGATCCTCATTGTCGACGGCATATTTGCCTTCTTTTTTCAGTTTTTCCATATAGATAGCTGTTTTCTGCGTTCCGCATACAAGGTACAGCAATCTTTCAAGATTGCTTGAAATGAGAATATCCATGGACGGAGAAACAGTTAACCGGAAATCTCTGTTCCTGTCGTACTTGCCCGTGTTAAAAAAGTCGGTAAGAACGTTGTTGACGTTGGAAGCGCACAGAAGCTTTCCGACGGGGAGCCCCATTTTTTTTGCGATGAAAGCGGCGAGAATATTGCCGAAGTTGCCTGTCGGCACGGCAATATCCACTGTTTCTCCAGCGTTTATATCTCCTGTGCTGATAAGGTCGCAGTAGGCGGATATGTAATAGCATATTTGCGGAACCAGTCTGCCCCAGTTTATTGAATTGGCGGACGAAAGAAA
Source organism: Clostridia bacterium (assembly GCA_017618795.1). Lineage (GTDB taxonomy): Bacteria > Bacillota > Clostridia > Oscillospirales > CAG-272 > Colimorpha_A. The sequence continues at coordinate 3,119 of JAFZTO010000127.1, forward strand.
ATAACCCTTTTCGTTCAGCTTGGAACCCATGGCAGGATCGGAAAAAATCTTCTTTACTCCTGTCTGAGCGTCGTCGAAATTGCCCTCCACGGCGCGGACATAAACGTTTTTACCTGTTTGAGTGGCCATCTGCAGCTTCTGAACCGTGCTTACGCCGTTTACCGGATAAAAGACGGCGATGTCCACCCCGTCCACATCGCGGTATCCTTCGAGCGCGGCCTTTCCGGTGTCGCCGGACGTGGCAACGAGAATGAGAGCACGGCGGTTGTCGCCGGTTTTTCTAAGCGCGCTGACAAAGAGGTGCGGCATTATCTGCAAAGCCATATCCTTGAACGCCGCAGTCGGCCCGTGCCAGAGCTCAAGGACACGTAATGAGTTGCCGACAGGGACAACGCGTGCAGGTTCTCCGGGAAAAGATTGCCCGGAATATGCGCTTCTGCAATCGGAAAGCAGCTCGCTTGCGGGGAAGGAATCGTACAGGAAACGGTGCATGATGCAGGCGGCTCTTTCGGAATAGCCCATGCCGCACAGGCATTTCAGATCATCTTCGGAAAGCGATGGAATGCAATCTGGCATATAAAGCCCGCCGTCAGGCGCAAGACCGTTGCGAATCGCTTCTGCGGAGCTTATCGCGGGTGAACCTCCACGAGTAGAAATATATTTCATAACAGTTATTCTCCTATATGACCTTTCCGTCGGAGCCGAAGGCGTTCTTTATGCATGTAAGCTTGTGTGTGTCTCCGTTTACGACGACCTCCACTACGTCAAAGCGGTGGAATTTAGAGGTTCTGTTTTTTCTCATATAAGCCTGCGCGCAACGCACAAGACACATCCTTTTTCTTGAATTTACGGCCAGGGACGGGCGCCCGAACCCTTCGTTGCCTGCGGAACGTGTTTTAACCTCGACGAAAACGACCGAACGGTCGTTTTCGGCTATTATGTCGATTTCGTCGGAGGCAGCGCGGTAATTGCGGGCGATAATTGCGTATCCCTGTTCCTTATAATAGCCTGCCGCTATTTCTTCGCCGCGTGCTCCGAGCTCCTGATTAAAGCCGTTCACAGCTGCTTTATGATCCTGCAGTCGTACTGGCGAGCGTTAATGTCTGTAACCGAGCGCACGATGTCCTCGAGGTACTTCATTGCCGGCTGCTCAGTGCTGAAATGGCCTGCCGTTATGACAGTAAGCCCGGCTTTCATACCGTCAAGCATAGCGTTATATCCTATTTCTCCGCTTACAAGCGCGTCTGCGCCTACGTCAAGCGCGCCGGATACCGCGGACGACCCTCCGGAACCGCCTACAAACGCTACGCGTCTGCATTCCTTTCCGGATGAGGCAAGCTGTACCGACGGAGAACTCAGGCATTCCTTAACTTTTGAGGCAAGTGTCTCGGGAGACATGGGTTCATCGTATATTCCGATAACGCCGAGTTGTTCGTCGCAGACTCCTCTTGTTGAAACTGAGGCGCCGCAGGCCCTGCACAGGGCATCGTTGACGCCGCCGGCCATAGCGTCAAACCTTGTATGGAACGAAAAGACGGAAATCCCGCTCCACAGAAGTTTGACAAGCAGCTGGTCGGTGATTCCTTTAAGCGGCGTGAAAATAAGCGGATGGTGAGAGATTATCAGGTCAAAGCCGTTTTTCACCGCAACGTCCGCCGCTTCTTCGGTCACATCCAGGGTAAAGAGTACTTTTTCCGCCTCGCGATCGGGATCGGGGCAGAGCATGAGTCCTTCGTTGTCCCAGTCCTCGGACAGATATTCGGGAATTTTTTCGTTCAGTTTTTTGTAAAGTTCAGATACTTTCAAGTTTTTCCTCCGTTTCCTGAAGCAGACGCATTTCACGCTGTGCGTCAATGCCGGCGCTCAGTTTGCCGGCGATTATTACTTCAAGCTCTTTTTTCTTCTTTTTAAGCATAAGTAAATAATTATGCTTGTCGACGTGGTTTTTTCCGGCCATTGCTTCAAATTCTGAAGGGAAGAACTGCGCTCCACTGTAGCGGGCAAGAATAATTGTATAAAGACGTCCGTCATTTGAGACAAGTTCCTTTTCAATATCGAAGCCGTGAGACCAGAGGTATTTGCGCAATTCGGTTGCTTTTGTCATAGGTTGCAGAATCATGCTGACGAGCGGGTCTTTAAGTTCTTTCTTTGCGGATATGATTCTGCTTATGAGTTGGCCGCCCATTCCGCATATAGAGACGGAACATGGTTTTTCAAGTTCTATTTTATCAAGCCCGTCGCAGAGAACCGTGCTTATTTTGTCGCATAGTCCATGCCCCTCGATGTTAAGGCACGCTTTAATCAACGATTTTTCTGCGATGTCGGATGCCACGGCAAAAGGTGCGCCGAGATGCTCGACAGCGAAAATCGGTAGATATCCGTGATCGGTCCCCACGTCGTACAGCGGTACGCCCTTTGGTATGAGCGACGCTATATCTGTTATTCTTTCGGGAATCATGCATATTTGAAAAACGCCGCAGCCGAGGCGGCCACGGCGATATTTTCATTTCTTTCCTGCGATAAACGCATTCAATTCCGAGACAAGCTTGTCGGGGTCTGTACCGTGAACGGCGCAGGCGTCCTCTATGCTCTCCCC
>JAFZTO010000128.1 GCA_017618795.1 Clostridia bacterium
AAATCTGCGGGCTGAATATAATTCCGGTAAATGCTACGGCTCCCGAAATGCTTGTCAGACATATTGCCGTATATTCGGTATTCGTAAGCGAAGACGGAAGAAACTGGCGCGCCGTCGCGACAGGCGAGATGAAACGGTCAACGGCGGTGAAGCAGATCTGCTTTCCTCCCGTCGAATGCCGTTATATCAGGCTGCAGTGCGGGCCGGACTGGTTTATAGGATACGAACACAAGGTAGACGCCGCTTCAAGTGTGGAAATAATCGAGGTCAAGGGTTGATTTATGTCTGGAAATAAAAGAAAAGCGTATGAAAAAGTGAAATATCCGCTTTTAGGTGCGGCTTATTATCCGGAGGACTGGGACGAGTCCGAGCAGGAAAACGACATTGGAAAGATGGTCGAATACGGGATAGACTGCGTGCGTATCGGCGAATTTGCCTGGAAACGGATGGAGCCAAGCGAAGGTAAATTTGACTTCGGATGGCTTCACAGAGTTGTCGACCGTCTTTACGAAAACGGCATCAGCGTTGTTCTCGGAACTCCGTCCGCGACCCTGCCGACATGGCTTCAGAAACTCGACGGGGGCGTTTTCAAACTTCATGAAAACGGAATCAGGGAAATGCACGGAGGAAGAAGACAGGGATGCTCCAACAACCGGACATACAGAAAACACACGGCAATAATCGTTGAAAAGCTTGCGCGTGAATTCGGGCGCGACAAAAACGTGATCGAATGGCAGCTCGACAACGAAATAGATATTGGCGGCAACGGATGTTTCTGCGACGACTGCATGAACGGGTTTCGTGAATATCTAAAAAACAAATACGGTACTGTCGAGAATATAAACAAAGCGTGGGATCTGAACATTTTCAGCCAGGCATATGATTCGTTTGACGATATTCAGCGCCCTTACGGCACGCAGAACCCGCATATAAAATACGAATGGCTGAACTACCAGGCGCAGGTGAATATAGATTTCCTGAAAATGCAGGCGGATATTATTCACAGTTTTTCCGACAGACCTGTAGGGACCGATCTCATGCCGTTTTTCAACATAGATTATGCCAGAATAGCCGAATTCTGCGACGTTATGATGTACAACCATTACGACGACGAGAACTCTCTTAAAATGTCTACGTTTTTCATGGATTATGTCAGGCCGCTGTCCTCAATTCCTTTCTGGAACACCGAGACCGCGACCTGCTGGAACGCCGGAACTGAAGTCGGAGGAAACTTGCGCCCGCGCGGCTTCTGCAGGGCAAACTCATGGATACCGGTCGCTGCGGGCGGAGCGGCGAACATGTACTGGCTGTGGCGGCAGCACTGGGGCGGACACGAGCTTATGCACGGCGCGGTGCTTTACGCTTCCGGAAGGCCGATGCATATCGTCGAAGAGGTCAGACAGGTTTCTGACGAGTTCAAACTCGCCGCCGGTTTCATAAACGGGACTTTCGTTCAGACGGAAACGGCAGTTTCCGTTTCCACTCACAACCATTTTCTGACAATGAATCAGGCGGTATATTCTGACGAATTTCCGTGGTACGACAGATATTCGAACCGCATCCGCAGATTTTATTCGGCGCTGAAGGAAAGCGGCGTCCAGACGGATGTGATTGCGCACGGTGCTGACCTGGGAAAATACAGGCTGCTGTTTTCCCCTTTTGAAATGTATATGGAATCCGGCTTTGCCGAACGGGTCATGGAGTGGGTTGAAAAAGGCGGCACGTGGGTCGCGGGGCCTTTCACGGATATTCGCGACGGCGTCGGGGCGCATTTTACCGACCGTGAAACCGGATGTCTTGAAAAAAATCTGAACTGTGTGCTTTTGCACCAGATACCGGATGCCGAAGGACGCGTGCGCTGCACGTGGCGCAACGGGGATGTCTTCAAAGCCGGAAAAATGCTGCAGCTGTACGGCACGGATGAATCATCGGAAAGCATCGTAAGCGCAGACGGAGAATATTTCGAAGCGTTCGGAAATCTTTCGGTTGTATTTTCAAAACAATACGGCAGGGGAAGAGTGATTGTTCTCGGCGCGCTTCCGTCTTCTGACGATCTGAAAAGAATAATTGATTTGTCAGTCGATTATTCCGGCGTCCGGCGCATAAGAACCCGCGGAAACGTGACGGTGTACAGAAGAAAAGGCCGGTTTTATGAAGGATTAATCGCAATAGAGACATCGGGTAAAACAGGCGGAATACTGCTTGACGGCGAATATGAGGACATACTTGCCGGAGGCCGTTTCAGCGGAGAAACAGAACTGCCCCCGTTTGAGGTGCTTGTTTTAAAGAAAGTATCGGAAAAGTAACTGAAAACAATGTGTCCCGCCTTGCGATTCGCAAGGCGGGACGGTTTTTAAATCGACGGGTCACTCAATTGATCGGCTTCATTTCTTATCGATCTTTTCAGTGCTGGTTGTACGGGATTTTTTAGCTAAAGTCATGGCGAGGACAATGCCAGCCGCGGGGAATATCGCGGCGGCGAGCATGGCTATCTTCAGGCCGAGCTCGTCGGGCGTCATATTTATTTTTTCGGCGTAAAGAACGGCCTGCGGATTTTCCGATATCAGGTCCGCAATCTTGCCGACTATCAGGGGAGAGACCGATCCACCGAGATCCCCGCCCGCTGCCAGCAGCGCATAGACGGCCACGCCGCATTTCGGGAAGTCCTTTTCGACCCAGATAAGCGTTCCTGGCCACAGCATGGATACGAAAAATCCGCATATAACGCACGCGGCCAGCGATACCGCCTGACTGTTAACCGTCGAAATGATCAGGTAGCAGGCCGTAGCACCTATAAAGCCTGCTATTATGATTTTTTCTATGTTTTTCCCGTATTTTGCGTACAGAGATCTTGCAAGTCCGAGCATGACCATAAACAGCGACATTCCGAGCAGGTCGCCTATCACCTTTGGAAGGCCAAGCGCCTTTTCGGCAAATCCCGAGCACCACTGCGACATGGTGTTTTCTGCAGCGGAACCGAGGAGAATACAGAGGACGAAAGGAATTATTCCTTTGAGAACGTCTGCTCTTTTTTCCTTTTCACGGCTTATCCCGCCCGACATGGGAGGCATTTTCCCCAGCATGAAGAGCACGAGCGAAACCGCCGGAACTATGCACCATACAAGGGCAAGAACGTGCCATTTATCGGCGCCGAAAAACCTTATGAAAACCGTGCTAACAACTATAACAAGAACGGCGCCCCATGCGTACAGCGAATGAAGCTTGCTCATCTCCCTTTCGGGGTTGTCGGACGGTATGGCGGCGACGGTGGGGCTGACAAGCACCTCCGCAAGTCCCGCGGCAACCGAGTAGATCACGGTGCCGAACGCGATCCAGAAATATGCAAAACGCGGAAAAAAAAGCGGCCCGAGCGCATAAACGGTTAATCCGAGCGCAAGGAAAACAGGGGACAGCCTCGTTATTGATTCGATGTTGAAATGCTTTGAAAAGAACGAGAAGATGAGGTCGATGGACAGCTGCGCAAAAAAATTGAAAAACGGCAGCAGGCCGAGGAGCGTGTATGAAATGCCGTAAAGTTCCCTGAACGTTATGAAAAGAACCGCGGACAGGCAGATAGTTATGGCCTGTCCTATATATGTAACATAGCAGGCATATTTTGTGAGTTTATACTTTTTATCGAGATTGTCCATATTTATCGCCTGAAAAAATCTGTGGAAAATATTATACCTTATTTTCTGCCGTTTGTCAATGAAACGGCGAAAAAACACGGCGGGAACACGATGCATTGCGTATAAATCCGCAAATTCGCCCCGTCTGCGTTTCTTTCTCTTGACATTGAATGAACGATATGGTATAATTTTACACGTAATGCCGGCAATGCTGAGCTTAAGCCCTGCGCCGGCAGAGTAAATACGCGATTACGGTAAAACAATGACAGTCAGCGAACTGATAAAAGAAAAAATAATACGCGGGACCGGCATTCTTACCGTCGCCGCCGTTCTTCTTGCGTCCGCGTCGTGTTATTCGGTTAAAAAAGAAGAAGGCGCGTCCGGAAGAGCTCCGTTTGAGGAGAATACAACGGCGTTTCCTGATTCCGAATCTGCCGAAAGCAGTGAGGCGCCTAGCGGCGTTCCGCCGCAAACCGCGGAACGCGACACGGAAGAGCCCGCGTCAACCGATGCTCTGCAGACAGGTACGCCGGACGAACCGGAACCGGTTCCGGTGATAGGCGAACTGCCGGATAGCAGCGCCGAAATGTCGAAAGACCTTGCCGCCCGTCTTCTCAGTTTCTGCGATACGCGAAGCAGGAGCGGTATGACCCGCCTTATGAACGATATTTCATTCGACGTCGTGCTGACCGGAAATTACGACAAAACAGACGAAGACATATCGCACACAAGCGCGTATACAGTGGGCAAACGTACATACGAAGGAAAAAATTACTATCTGATCGTCATACGCAGTACAAACAGGGGAGAGTGGTACTCCAATTTTGATTTTGCTCCCTCGCACAGCAACGAGACGCTGTACGCGGAAAACTTTTATCTGGCTGCCGCGGACATATTCGATTCGGTAAAGGGCATCCTCGACGGCGATCCGGACAGGAATGTCATAGTTTGCGGACACAGCCGCGGAGGTTCGACGGCAAATCTGTTCGGAGTTATGCTTGACGAAGAGTACGGGGAAGAGAACGTCTACGTTTACACCTACGCGACTCCGATGACGGTCCGGGGCGAGGCGGCGGAAAGGCGGTACGGCAATATTTTCAATTTCGTGAATATGAACGATGTTGTGACGCATCTTCCTCCCGGGAGGTACGGATACGGTCGCGCAGGAAAGGATATAGCCATGTCCGCGCCCTCTTCGGTGAAATCGGTGCTTGATTTTTTCAATAAGCTCTACGACCTCGCTCCCGATATTCGCTCATATTACGAAGTCAGATATTCGCTGGAAGGGCAGGGAATCTCAGACGACGGGATGTCTGTTTACGACGTCATGTGCGTTTTTGCCGGTTATCTCGCCTACGGCAGACTGAATATTCCCGATTTTACATTCTCGTTCCTTGCAAGTGAACTGTTCCCCGTATTTCTGAAAATGGCGTCGGTGTTCGGTACGGCGAGATCCGCCGTAGGTCCGGAGCACGAGGTCGCAAAATACTCGGAACTGATTGATGCGCTTTAATGCCGAGGCAATCAAAAAAACCGGTCCGCGGACCGGTTTTTTGATTGCTTGTCTTATTTGACTGTTACAGACGTAACCTGGAGCTGTGCTCCGTCGTACCAGTAAAGGAATCCTTCGAGGTCGACTTTGTCGCCGATCTTTATTCCCTGGATGGCCTTGTAGGCGGCGCTGTCCTTATCGGCAAGGTCGGTTTCTACAACAAATGTATATGTGGCTTCGCCAATCTTTACGTCAAAATAAATGTCGTCGCCCTCATCACCGGAACCGTTCCACTGATAAAGGAAGGCATAGTCTGTCCCGTCTACCGTCTTTGCAACGATCTCGGCGCCTTTTACGGCAACTTTCATGGACATAAACTTGCTGAGATCGGTCTCATTTGTTATGTCTGCGACATCGGCAATATAATTGCCTTCGAGAATCTCATACGTTGCGGTTCCCTCTTTGAATTCGTGCAGGCCTTTCCAGATTGCCTTTGAACCTGTGATTTTGACCTTCTGGCCGATCACAAGCTTGGCGTCGTCCGCGTCGGTGCAGGGCATGCGGTATACATAGTATCCGCCGTCGGCGTCAGCGAGGAACAGACACACATTCTGGTACTGGCTGGAGTAAACTTTTCCCTGAATGTATGCCTCTATGGCAATGTTTTCGGCTTGATCGGCAGCAGCGATAAATTCGCTGTACTTGAGAACGCCCTCCCCCTTTTCGGTGTCGGGTTTGTTCGTGTTTTCCGCCGGCTGTTTCGGTGTGCAGGCAACCGCCGCTATCGCAAGAACGGCCACGAGCAGAACTGCTAATATTTTTTTCATTTTTTCCCTCCGTTTAAGGTTGATATATATATTATACACCTTTTTTTCGAAAAAGTCAACCGTTTCGGCGATTATTGGGCCGAATCGTGTTTTTTCTTCTTTATTTTGCCGACAATGAAGGCCGCTGCTATGACGATCCAGACCGAAACGACCGAAACAAGCAGCACCTTTGAAAACAGCGGCATTTCCCCGAGTTCCGCCCTGCCGCCCGACGCGTGGCCGATCGAATCGAGATGGTAAAGCGACCTTACCGAACTGAACTGCGCATCGAGCAATTCGTCTGTGAGGGGTTTTCCTATGCGTCCGGCTGACGTTATGTTCTCAATGAGCTGTCCCGCGGCCTCGCGAAGCGAAGGGGAGCCGTTGAACACGGCGGTCACGAACGTGCGGTCGATGTTGTCGAGCATAAGCTTCGAGGCGTCTATCTTGACGGAATAGTAGAGATTGTTGTTTTCCCCGCGCCTTGACAGATAGTCGAGGTAGTCGGGAGATTTTTGCGCCGTGTTGGTCACGGGTATGTAGCCCTCGGTCTGCGCGTATGCAATCTGCGTTTCGTCCGACAGAAGATACTGTGCGAACAGCCACGAGGCAAGCACCTCCTGCGGGTTTTGCTTGTTGAAGACGCATATCGACGGCCCCTGCGAGATCATCCACGGATTGTCGGGATCGTACTGGGGGACCTCCCTGACTGCGGTCCTGAACTGTTTGACCTCGCTCGCCTTGACTTCCATATTCGGGGCTTCGGAGCCTATCCAGGTCGCTCCGGCCGTGCTGTCTACCGCGAATATGCACTGGCCTATGTTCATGTAGTTTCCGGGATAGCTAGATATTTTGAACGTGGAAAAAGCATGGGTGAGGGCGTGGGGATACACGTCCCGCAGTATTTCCCTGGTGACTTCGTTCGGCTTACCGTCGGAGCCTTCCAAAAGATAGATTTTTCCGTCGCCGTCGGAGAATTCCCCGCCTTTCTGCTTCATCATGGTTATCATCATGTTGTCGGTCGACTTGTAGATGAACGGGATCATGATCTTGTCCCCGTTGACTTTGAAATTGCCGTCTTCGTCCTTCTCCATTGCGGCTTCGGATACTTCCCATATGAAGTCCCACGTTATTTTCTCGGGAAGGGCGTAGCCGAGCTTTTCCACCATGTCAACGTTTATATAGAGCGCCTCGGTCGATCTCATGAACGGGATGGCGTAGCAGTTTCCGCCGAATCTGCACTCGTTCAGAAAGCGTTCCACTATCCCGCCGTCTCCGACGGACCTGAATCTGAGTTCTGTGCCCGACAGCCCGTATTTAGCGTCGGAAATGAGACCGTCAAGAGGAGCGACCACGTTGTTGCCCGTAAGGTAAGTGGCGATGTGGTCCGGGTAGGTTATGCAGACGTTGGGCGTTGTCTGCGTCCCTATGTTTGTCAGAACCTCGTGATATATGTCCAGATAGTTTGTGAAGGAACGCATCTCCACCTTAATGTTCGGGTAAAGAGCCTCGAAGTTCTCTATCGCTTTTTTATATATCTCCTTCTGCGTGCGGTTGGTGTCGTTTTTAGCCCAGAATACGATGCTGTAGTCTTTTGACGCATCGAATTCGGCGGGCACCTCGAAGCCGGCCGTTTTTCTCTGCCCGTGGGAAAGAACCGTCACCGGAAGGATCAGGCAGGCGATAACAATTGCGGATATGATCTTTTTCATCCCTTCGTGCCTCCCCTCGCCACTCCGGACATTATTTTTTCGCGGAAAATCAGGAACAAAATGATAAGAGGCACCGAGATGACGACGACCGCGGCCATCATTGCCGGTATATTGTCGCGCCCGAATCCGCTTTCGCGTATTTCCTGAATGCCGTTCGACACTAGATAGTACTCCTCTTTCGTGGTTATAAGGCGCGGCCAGATATATGAGTTCCAGCACTCGATCACCTTGAGTATGATCACAGTCACGAGCGTCGGGCGGCAGATCGGAACCATGACCCGCATGAGATATTTGAAGTCCGAAGTTCCGTCGACCTTCGCGGCGTAATAAAGCTCGTCGGGGATCTGCGCGAAATTTTCCTTCAGCAGATAAATGTAGAACACCGACGTGATCGACGGAAGAATGAGCCCCGTGAAGGTGTTTTTCAGCCCCATGTCCGTTATGGTCACGTAGTTGGTTATCACGACCAGCTCGCTCGGTATCATCATCAGCGACAGAAAGAAGGTGAACAGAATGTCGCGCCCGCGGAAATTCAGGCGCGAGAACGCGAAGGCCGCAAGCGTGATGACTGCCACCATAAGCACCGTGGTGACCGCGGTGAAAACGACGGTGTTGATGAAATATCTTCCGAGATTGACTTCCGTGAAGGCCTTGGCGTAGTTTTCAAGGGTGGGTGAAAGGGTGAAAAATTCAGGTTTTACCTCGGCGTTGTAGGCCGCGGTATCCTTGACCGACGTCAGGATCATCCAGTAGAACGGCAGAAGCACCATGACCGCCCAAACCGCGAGAAGTATGTACGAGAGAGTTTTTAATACGGTTTTTCTTGTCTGCGCCGCTTTTTCGGCGCGATAGAAGCTGTTGTTTTCCATCTTAAATACCTCAGCGGGCTGTTTTTTTCCTGACAAGCAGGTTGATCACGGTAATGGTGAGCACGATGGCAAACAGTATGATGGCCGCCGCCGACGCGTATGACGGATAGCCGCCGCTGCTGCCGTACAGCATGTCGTAAACGTAACCTACGATGGTGTTCATGCCCGCGACGTTGAGATCGGTTCCGAAAATGGCGACGGCGTCGCTGTATGCCTTGAACGCACCGATGAAGCCGGTTATCACAAGGTAGAAAATCATCGGAGATATCATGGGAAGGGTTATCCTTCTGAAGATCCTGAACGGAGACGTTCCGTCGATCCTCGCGGCGTTGTAGTAGGTTTCATCCACCGAAGCGAGGGCGCTCGTGAGAATCAGCACCTTGAACGGAAGAACTATCCATACTGTGTAGAAGCAGAGCACGAACATTTTCGCCCAGTAAGGACCGTTGATGAAATCCACTCCCGAACTGCCGAACCAGCTGAGCATCATGTTCACGAGCCCGTCGGAGCTGTCGGTCTTTTTGAAAAGGACCATGAACACAAGACCGACGGCGAGCGTGTTGGTCACGTACGGAAGAAAGAATACGGTCTGAAAAAGCTTTTTAAGCGGAACAATCGAGTTAAGTGCAAGAGAAATGAGCAGAGCGAATCCCGTGGAGACCGGAACGGTTACGGCTACGAGAATCAGCGTGTTCTTGACCGCCTGAATAAAATACGGATCCCTCAGGACGTAGGAGAAATTGTAAAAACCGTGTCCGAAATAGTTTCCCGAGGCGAAATTGTAGCCTTCCTCAAAAGAGTATATGAGCACGTCGACGAGGGGATACACCATGAAAACCGCAAGGAACACTATGGCGGGCAGCAGATACAGCCATGCTTTCGGACTTCTGTTATCCATTTGATTTCCTCTCTTTTGCGCTGAAAGCTATGCGTTCCTCCGTGTCTTTTGCGAACAGGAACAGTTTTTCCGGATTGACGTCAAAGCGTATCACGTCCGACGGCATGTCTGAAGGAATGTCCCTTGCGTCGACGATGGAGCGCACGGCTTCGCTTTCACAGCTTGAATTGTGCGATACGATGCTCACGTCGCGGCCCATGACCTCAACGCGGTCGAAGCCGCATTCAAGCCGTCCGTTTTCGCTGATCGCAAAGCCTTCGGGCCTAATGCCGACGTAAACAGGCGCGTCCGTTTCGCAGTCGATGTCGAGAACGTCGTCGTCTCCTATGAAAACGCGCCCGTTTTCTATTCTGCCTTCAAACATGTTGATTGCCGGCGTCCCCAGAAATTTGGCGACAAACAGGTTTTTCGGATTGTCGTAGACCTCCTGCGGCTTTCCGACCTGCTGTATTTCCCCGAGCTTCATAACGACGATAAGATCCGAGATGCTCATCGCCTCCTCCTGGTCGTGGGTCACGAAAATTGTTGTCACGCCCGTTTTGCGCTGGATCCTGCGGATCTCCTCGCGCGTCTGCAGACGCAGCCTGGCGTCAAGGTTGGAAAGCGGTTCGTCAAGCAGCAGCACTTTAGGATTTTTCACGAGAGCCCGCGCGATGGCGACCCTCTGCTGCTGGCCTCCGGACATTTCTGACGGCTTGCGATCCATAAGACCGTCGATCTGAACGAGCCTGGCGGCGTCAAGCGCCCGCTTTTCCATTTCCTGCTTTGAGAGTTTTGCGTCTCCCCTGAAATTCTGCATGGGGAACATAATGTTCTGCTTTACGGTCATGTGCGGGTACAGGGCGTAGTTCTGGAATACAAGTCCCACTCCCCTGTTTTCCGGCATCAGTCCCGTGACGTCGTCCTCTCCGAACAAAATCCTGCCCTCCGTGGGCTTCAGCAGCCCGCAGATCATGTTCAGGACCGTGCTTTTTCCGCATCCCGAAGGGCCCAGCAGTCCGACCAGCGATCCGTCCGGAACGT
>JAFZTO010000129.1 GCA_017618795.1 Clostridia bacterium
AAAAGGGACGCGGTTTCGGTGTATAATTATTTTAATCAGGACTTGGAAAATGAGAGTGATTACAGGCAGGGCGAGGGGAACCCTTCTGCAGACTCCTGAAGGCAAGGATACACGTCCTACGTCGGACAGGGCAAAGGAAGGAATCTTCAATATTCTTCAGAACGAAATGTCCGGAAAACGAGTGCTGGACCTTTTCGGCGGTTCGGGACAGCTTGCGATAGAGGCACTGTCTCGCGGAGCAGAAAGCGCCGTTATATGCGACAGCAGCCCTAAAGCGTGTAAGGTTATTCGTTCAAACGTGCAAAAAACAGGTTTCTCTGATTCGGCGACAGTTCTTGAATGCGACTGGAAAACAGCTCTGAAAAAACTGTCTGATAAGAAATTCGACATCGTTTTTCTTGATCCCCCTTATGCGTCAGAACTCTTGAAAATGTCGCTTTTCCGGATATTCGACGGAGGTTTTGTATCTGAAAACGGAATTGTTGTCTGCGAGAGCGACGGCGAGGAACCCCTTTCAAATTCGCATGCGAACTTGTTCAGGTTTGCAAAATACGGCAGGGCGAAAATCACGATCCTTAAAAACAAAAAGGCGGAGGACGGCAATGAAAGCGATAGTGACCGGCAGTTTTGATCCCGTGACGACGGGACATCTGGATCTGATAAAGCGCGCGGCCCGGATATTCGACGAGGTTTATGCGGTTGTGTTCGTCAATCCTCAGAAGGATTATTTCTTTCCGATCGGAAAGCGTACGGAAATGCTTCGTCTGGCCTGTGCTGAACTTGAGAACGTGACGGTCGACAGCTCTTCCGGCTTCGTCGCTGATTATTGCATTTCGCACGGAATATCTGTTATCGTGCGCGGAATAAGAAACGTCCGCGACCTTGACTACGAAACGGAAATGGCGGCTGTAAACCGAGTGCTGGGCGGCGGACTTGAAACGGTTTTTTTGAGCGCTCGCAAAGAGTTTGCAGACGTTTCTTCGAGTGCGGTCAGGCAAAAACTTTACGCGGGAGAGAAAAGCGCTGATTCACCCTGGAGCAAATAATCGCTTTCCCCTTTAAAGGGGAACTTTTTTTATTTTCATATTGACATACGGGGTCATCTGTGGTATAATTATAAAGATTGTATTCTGGAGAGGTGTAACTTGATTATTCTAGGAATCGACCCAGGTCTTGCGATTGTTGGATACGGCGTTGTTGATTATACGAAAAATAAATTTACCACGATGGCGTACGGCGCAATCACAACTCCCGCTCACACGGCGATTGAAGACAGGCTTGCCGTAATATACAAAAAAATGGCTGAGCTCATTTCTGTATATCATCCGGCTGATATGGCTATTGAGGAGCTTTTCTTCAATACCAACACGACGACTGGAATTTCGGTTGCGGAGGCGCGCGGGGTATGTCTTCTTGCTGCAAAACAGCAGGGCGTCAACATTTTTGAGTACACTCCTCTTCAGGTTAAACAGTCGGTCGTTGGTTACGGAAGGGCCGAAAAAAAACAGGTCATGATGATGACAAAAACGATTCTCGGGCTTGAAAAAATGCCCAGACTGGACGATACGGCTGATGCTCTTGCAATAGCGGTGTGTCACGCTCACACAGGCGGATCTAAAGTCCGCAGTTACTACAACCTAAGATAGGAAAGACAGAATGTTTTATTATATAAGCGGAACCCTTGTACTGCTTGATTCGCAGACCGCCGTGATTGACGCCGGCGGAGTCGGCTACAAGCTGTCGGTAAGCGGTACGACCTGCGGGAAGCTCGCGGGTTTACTGAATCATCCGGTAAAGCTTTACACTTATCTCTCTGTAAGAGAGGACAATGTGGAGCTTTTCGGTTTTTACAGCCTTGAAGAACTTTCGGCATTCAGGCTTCTTATTAATGTTTCCGGAATCGGAGCCAAAAGCGCGATTTCTGTCCTTACGCAACTCAGCCCCGAACGTCTTTCGCGCGCGGTAATCAGCGGAGACGTGAAATCAATTGCTGCAGCTCAGGGAATCGGCAGTAAAACCGCCGCGAGGATAGTTCTTGAACTTAAGGATAAAGTCGCCAAGGAAATCGGCTCCTCCGACGAAGCGAGCATGGGTATGTCGGAAGTATCCGGCGACGGTTACGGCGAGGCTATGAACGCGCTCGCTGTGCTGGGTTATACAAGGCAGGAAGCCTCATACGCGCTGAAAGGTGCGCCAGCCGGTGCTGATGTAGAAACGCTTATAAGGTTTGCTCTCGGCAAACTCATGAAAGGATAGCTTATGACGTCATTTGACGGAAACGAATTTGAATTTGATTTTGAATCAAGAATAGTATCGACAGAGTACGACGATAACCAGGACGGTTCCGTCGAACCGTCTCTGCGCCCGAAGACGCTCGATGAATATATAGGGCAGAAAACCGCCAAGGAGAACCTCAAAATATACATCGACGCGGCAAGACGCAGGGGCGAGGTGCTCGACCACGTGCTCCTCTACGGTCCTCCGGGACTTGGGAAAACGACCCTTTCCGGTATAATCGCCAACGAAATGGGCGCCAACATCCGGGTAACGTCGGGACCCGCCATTGAAAAAGCCGGTGATCTTGTGGCGATACTCACAAACCTCGGTGATAAAGATATTCTCTTCATTGACGAGATCCACCGTTTGCCAAAGGTTGTTGAGGAGATTCTGTATCCGGCTATGGAGGATTACGTCGTCGACATAATCATAGGCAAAGGACCGGCCGCCAGAAGTATAACGATTCCTGTTTCCAGATTCACGCTTATCGGTGCTACAACGCGCGCAGGGCAGATTTCCACTCCTCTCCGCGACAGGTTCGGCGTTGTGCTTAAGCTTGAACTGTACACGACGGAGGAACTTGCGACGATCGTCAAGAGGAGCGCTCGCATTCTCAATATAGCGATTGACGAATACGGCGCTCGCGAGATTGCGGCGAGATCGCGAGGAACTCCGCGAATTGCCAACAGATTGCTCAAGCGTGTGCGCGACTTTGCCGAAGTGCTCGGGAAAGGAGCTATCGACAGAGAAATAGCCGATTTCGCTCTGACAAAACTCGAAATCGACAAGCTCGGACTCGATTCTGTGGACAGACGCATGCTTGAGGTTATAATCAGATTTTATGGCGGAGGTCCTGTCGGCCTTGATACCATAGCGGCGACAATCGGGGAGGAGGCTGTAACAATCGAGGACGTTTATGAGCCATATCTCATGCAGATAGGATTTTTGAGCAGGACTCCACGCGGTAGATGCTGCACTCGGCTCGCGTACGAGCATCTCGGGATTCCGTTTACCCCAAACGGAACGACGGTAAATCAGATCGATATCTTTTCAACGGAAAACAGGGAAAAGGACATATGAAGCTTTTCGGAACTGACGGAATCAGAGGAATAGCTGGCAAGGAACTCACTTCAGAGCTTGCCTACCGTCTCGGCGCGTCTCTTTACAGAGTTCTTGCTGAGAGAAACTGCCGTCCAACGGTAATCATCGGCAGAGACACGAGAGAATCCGGCCCGATGCTTGAGGATGCGGTTGCGCGGGGAATTTCCGACATGGGAGGAAACGTGCTTATTGCCGGAGTTGTTCCCACTCCCGCAGTTGCCTTCCTTGCGATCAGCGAGAGCACGGACGCCGGAGTTATGATCTCCGCATCGCACAACCCGGCTGAATACAACGGACTCAAGGTGTTCGGAAGGCTAGGATATAAGCTGCCGGACGCCGAAGAAAACCGTATAGAAGAGCTTATTCTCGGGGATGACAGTTTTTCTCCCGCCGCGGATAAGGGCAAAGTCGTTTCAGATTCATCTCTGAGAGAAAAATACATACGCCATGTCAGAAGAGCGTGCGTCCAGCTGTCAGGCCGGC
>JAFZTO010000130.1 GCA_017618795.1 Clostridia bacterium
CAGTGCGCAAAAATCATATGCTGTTCTATCGCGGCGCCTATGACGATATTGTTGTAAACCCTCCTGTCAAAACCGTCGCGCAGCTTGATTCCCGCACCGACGCACAGATTGTCGCAGATTACGTAATTCGACGCCCCGTCGTCGATATCTATGCCGAAGGCATGGCTCGCCGTGACCCTGTTGTGCCTGATCACGGTGGTTTCGACCGCGTCGAGCAGCGCAAACGGTCTCTTTAGGGCCCCGTTCAGCCCCATGGTGTCGAATCCGCCGAGCGACCAGTATCTGTCCCTTCCCCAGCAGTTGATCGGACCGTGATCGGCCGTTTCCCTGACGCAGTCGAAAAGATCGTTGTCCCTGATGATGTGCCCGCCGAAAGAACCGTCGTTTATGTTGATGCCGGCGCGCGAACATCTGCTGACTGTGCAGTTCGAGACCTCGATATGACTGCTTATCGATATGCACACTGCGGCGGTCTGTTTTTCAACGGTGCCTATGTCCCGGAAGGAACAGTTGTTTATTCTTATTTTTCTCGGATAATCATCGCTCTGCGGGCCGGGATTATAATCCACGATTTCCGTCTTATGGCTGCCCCCGTCCCAAAACGAGGGATTTCTGACGCATGACGTTTTGCCGGAGACAAGCACGCCAGTCGCGCCGATTCCGTCAAAGGAGCACCCCTCAACGGCGCAGTTTTCGTTTCTGCCGCTGAAAATAACCGCATTGCCTCCTATGTCCCTGAAACCGCAGTTCCTTATCGTGATGTTTTCCGTATCGCAGCATCTTACAGCTGCGTCGCGAACAAATCCCCAGTCTCCCCTGAGCGGGCGTTCGTATATTCCGGTAAACAGCGTCCTCGCGGTACTCTCAAAACAAATGTTTTCGATAACAACTCCGGAACGGCAGCCGTCGATATCGATTATTCTGCTGTCGGCGGACACTTCAAATTCAATGCCGTCAATACTGCAGCCGTTTTCCGGATAATAATACAGGACTCGGTTTTCGGCGTCGTAATACCATTCCCGCGGCGAATCGAGCTCCTCAAAAATGTTTTCGACCATTCGCTTGACGGGATGGATTTCGGAGCCCCGGTTGTTGTCGCCCACCCATTTCAGTACAAGCTCGCCGTTATCGTCTTTTCCTTCGATGATATAATCGTTGGAACCCCATTCGGCAAAGTGCAGACCTATAAGATGACCGCCTGCCGGGTTTGCCCATTTCGACGATCTTTCAAGCACATCCGGAGAAAAACCTCCGAAGAGCTCGCCTTCAGCGAAGTTAGGATACCTTGCAAGAATCTGCTTTTCGCCGTTTGCGTACAGCGCGTCGGGCGACAGTCCGATTTTTATTTCCGAAAAGAATATTCCGTCGCCGTAATATTTCCAATCGGGCTTGATGAGCCTCCTGCAGGTGAAAACGCTTCCGTTCCCGGATATTTCAAGTTTTTTTACTCTGCCGCCTATTTTAAGAGGCTCGGAAAACCTGTAAATCCCTTTTTCAAGAACTATTCTTTCCGTGCTTTCATCGGCAACCGAACATAGCAGTCTGTTTTCATCGCCGGGTACAATGTTGATACAATTCATTTCCGATTCTGCGCAAAGGGGCAGGCTAAAAATTTATTCAGCTTGCCCCTTAATTATATTATTTTAAGAATTATACTGCTTAACCGTTGATTACCGAACGATTCAGCGCTTCTTTTTTCCTATGACAAGAACCGCTGCGGCCACTGCTCCGAGCGCAACTACCGGAACAAGCGCGTAACCCGTCTGAACAGCCGGATCGTCACCGGGAGCGGTATAGTCTGTGGCAACAACCGTGAAATCGCTTACGGAAACGCCCTGCGAGCCGTGGTTGTCAAACACAAGATACATGGGCTTGTCGGCCGCAAAAGACCCGTCCGGGAATGTTATGGCAAACAGACCGCTCGCTGCGGCATCCTTGTTTGTAAGAGTAAGAACACCGTTCTTAAGCGTAAGTTCAAACGTCATCGCTCCGTCGTTTTTGAATGTTTTGCCTCCGAAGTCAACGATCCCTAAGCTTTGACCGTCAGCCGTAGGCTGAATGTGACGCGATATAAGCCTGAATTCGCGCAGATTGAACTTTGCGTCGTCAGCCGCGAATTCCGGGGTTTCGCTCAGATAGATCATAAGAAACTGACTGGTGTAGCCGTCCTGACCTTCGTCAATGGGATTCGACATTGCGACTTTGAACGTCACCGTGAAATCCTGGTATCCAACGGGTGTCTCAACGACCTTGCCGCGACCGTCGGTCGCCTCGTCGTAAAGGGTTGCAGCCGATGCGCTGAAGGCAAAGGCGGTGGTAATCGCGATGACAAGCGCGATTATTGAAAGAAATTTTTTCATGATATCCTCTTTTCTGTGATTTGATCACATTTTATTTTTTCTTTTTTGAAATAACGATGCCGGCAACAACCGCGGCTACCACAACGGCGGCGGCAACTATGCCTATGATAAGGCCGGTGTTCGTTTTCCCCTCGTTCTCGGGTGCTTTGTCGCTGCTGTCAACCGGTTTCGCCGAATCGGCGGGTTTTGATGTCTCCGGCTTGGTGTCGGTGACGGGCACAGTTTCCTCCTCGGTTTCCTCGGTTGTCTCGACTTCCTTTTCAACGAAAATTCCAACCGGCACTATCGAATCGTAATCCGGAGACTGTGAAAATTTGAAATCGATCGGGCTCGTTCCTGCCACGCCTTCGATATCCGACGAGACCACGGCAAAGTCGTATACCGCAAACACGGGCGAACCGCCTACCGCAAAGCAGAAGTACTGGTCCTTGTCGGCCGAGTAGGTGCCCGCAGCTCTGACGGTATGGCATTTCGCCCTTTCCGTCGTACCGTCGAGGGCGTATGCGGAGATCGTTGTCGTTCCGTCGTCGTCAGTCTCCACCTCGAGATAGATCTGCGCCACTCCGCCGAGGTTGAGCATGGTATTCGTGCTGACCGTATACCCGCCGTAGTCGGCGATGTCGACGTCCGACCCGTTCTGCTGCCACGGAATCTGCTGAATGTGACGGTTCACCAGACGGTGCTGAAGCATAAGCGACGGATCATTGCCTCCGGCCTTGCTGAACACGAGATTTGCGGGATCCGTGCACGTAAAGATCGAAACGAAGTGGTCAAGGTAGCTTGTTCCGTCCTCTGCCTTCTGTCCCTCGTCGAGATTGCTCTCGTCCCAGTAGAGCTTAAACGTCACGCTGAAGTTCTGTCTTCCCACGGGTGCGGGCAGATACGCGACCGCGCCGTCGCAGTTGTATGAAACGTCAGCGTCCTTGTTTGCGAGTCCGAAATAGGTAATGCCGTTTTCGTCCTCGGTTTTTGCCGCATCAGGCGCGCCGGTAAAATCGATTGCCGACGCCGATACCGCGATTGCCGCAATCAGCAACGCGGAAAGCAGCACGCTTAAAAGTTTTTTCATTTTCCTCTCCTGTTGGATTTAGAATAATTATTAATTTTCCCGAAAATACGGGGAAATTCTGAAATAGCATCCGTTTTTACGCCGGGATGAAAGGCGTTTTTTTACCGCTGTATCAGGTATCCGTTGAAAACCAGCGGCTCGTCCGACGTTGAAAACGGGGTTATCGGCATCCCGGCGGTATTGACCGGAGAATCCGAATTGACGTAGCCCGTAATAAAATACCTGACGTAAACCGGTTCGGGAACACGGGACGACTTGGCTTCGATTGTATCAGGTCCTGTGATTTTTCCGCTTGCGGTGTAGAATCTGCCATCCGCTCCGGCTATCTCGAACCCCTGAACGGAGCTTTTCTTTTTTGCGGTCAGACCCTTACCGCAGTTGCTGAATTTCACCACCGCCGCGCCGTCTTTAAATTCCGCGCTTACCATTTCCGGCGACTGCCAGTCGACGTCCCTGCCGCACGCGGTGGCGGAATAGATCTTCATCATGCGTTCCGAGAGAACGTCTTTCGTTGTCGGA
Organism: Clostridia bacterium; assembly: GCA_017618795.1. GTDB lineage: Bacteria > Bacillota > Clostridia > Oscillospirales > CAG-272 > Colimorpha_A. Next base: position 3,949 of record JAFZTO010000130.1, read on the forward strand.
TGAATGTTCTGTATGTCTCCGAGGTCGTAGTTGGGCACGATGTAGCAGTTTTCGGTATCGGCGCACACCTGACGCTGGTCGGATCTGAGAACGGCGAATCTTTCGTCAAGGAATCCGGCGAGCTCAATGATGTAAAACGGAAGACCGGAATCGAAATCCTTCGATCTCCATTCCGAGATCATTGTTTTAAGATATGTCTGATACAGGCCGTCCAGAACGTCGTATGAACCGTTTGCCTCGCCCTGATAGAAGAAGCACGCGCCGAACGAAAACGGGAACAGCGGACTTACCATAGAGTTGTACTGATGAGCGCGCAGAGGATAAAACTGACTTTTTTCGGAACCTTTTATTCCGTCCTGAACCTCGACGGACATCCACTGCTGAACGGCCGTTCCGCCGGCCGAGCACATCACTACCGCGGTAGGAACTCCGCTTTCCTTCCAGGCTCTTACGGCGAACAGATACGCAAGCGGCGCGAAATCTCCGAGATTTCCGCGCGTTGCCGTCTGCCATTTCGAACCGGCGGGGAAATCGTAGCTTATTTCCGCGGCGGCGCTGACGGGAATGAAAAACTGCTTAATGTCCTCCGACACGGTCATTTTGTCAAACTGAGACGTGTAGAAATCGCCGTACCACTCGCTGTCGTCCATATGCAGTTCCATATTCGACTGACCGCCGCACAGAAACACGTCTCCGACCATTATATCGGTGTACGTAAGCGACTGTCCGCCGCATCGTACTGTCAAAGTGTGCCCCGTGCCCGCATCAAGCGGGGGAAGCTCCGCGAGAAATCTTCCGGTCGCGCCGTCCGAA
>JAFZTO010000131.1 GCA_017618795.1 Clostridia bacterium
ATCTGCCCGGCGACGTCCGGCCTGTTCATGGTATAGACGTGAACGTTGTTTATTCCGTTTGCGTAAAGGTCAATGATCTGATCAGTCGCGTATGCTATGCCCGCCTGCCTCATTGCGTCGGGGCTGTCTCCGAAACGGTCTACAAGACTGAGAAACCTTCTCGGCATAAAAGAGCCGGAAAGCCTGACGGCGCGTTCCACCTGCTTTGCGCCTGTTATCGGCATTATGCCGGCGATGACCGGAACACGGATACCAGCCTCGCGTATTTTGTAAAGAAAATTATACAGAAGAGCGTTGTCGAAGAACATCTGGGTGGTCAGAAAATCGCATCCGGCGTCCACCTTTTCCTTCAGGTGGCGGATATCCTCGCGCTGGTTCGCGCTTTCTGGATGTATTTCAGGATAGCACGCCCCTCCTATGCAGAAATCGCCGTGGAGCTTTATTTCCGAAATAAGTTCGGAGGCATATCTAAAGTCAAGCCCTTCGGTGCCGCCTGCCTGAATATCCGGAGTCAGGTCGCCGCGCAGCGCCATGATGTTATTGATTCCTTCTTCCTTAAACATCTCGATTTGCGCGCGCACGAGTTCTCTTGAAGATGAAACGCAGGTTAAATGCGCAAGGGCGGGCACACCGTACTTTTTCTGAATGTTGCCCGCAACCCTGACGGTATATTTGCTTGTTCCTCCTCCCGCTCCGTAAGTTACGCTTACGAACGACGGGTGAAGCGCCGCGATTTTTTCCGTCGCCTCGGTCACGTTTTCAAGCGCCGTATCGCTCTTTGGAGGGAAAACCTCAAACGAGAGCCTGTACCCGTCGCGGGAGATAAAATCGGATATTTTCATCATCTGTCACTGTAAAAGAGTATTTCGTCCGGGAGGTAGTAATTAAGCTTTTCGCGGGCGATGCGCATAATGTAGTCCCCGTCCATCTCATGCTCGAGTTCTTCTTTGATCCTGTCGATCTCTTCCTGATACCTGATTTTCTGCTGTATGAGATCGCGCTCGGTTTTCTGCTGATCGTTGTACGTTGTGCGAAGACGGATCGTATTGATCACGCAGAAAACTATGACGATGACGATCATCATTTTAATGAAAAAGTTCAGGTTTATCTTTTGCGTTTTTACGTTTTTCGCCATCATATAACCTCGTACATTCCTGACGCATCGGTTTTCAGGGCGTGTTCTCTCACGTCGGTCACTCTGACGCGAATCCTTCGCTCCCCGAAGGAAATCTCTATCACGTCGCCCTCCTTAACTTCGTATGAGGCACGCGCGATTTTTCCGTTGACAGAAACATGCTGCCCATCGCACGCTTCATTAGCCACCGTGCGCCTCTTTATCAGACGGGAAACCTTAAGGTATTTATCAAGTCTCATGTAAAATCCTCTTAAAACCGATATTTCTATACAATATTTTAGCATACAATCGCGCCGTTGTCAACAAAAAAACTATATTTTTCCTAAAAAGGTTGACAGAATGGAAAAAAAGGTGTATAATATTGTAAAAGAATTTGGAGAATCTCTTTTCCGTACGAGGGGAGGGATAAAGATATGGCAGAAATCAGAGTTAAAGAAAACGAATCTCTTGACAATGCTCTTCGCAGATTCAAGAGGCAGTGCCAGCGTTCCGGCATACTCGCGGAGCTCCGCAAAAGAGAATGTTACGAAAAGCCGAGCGTAAAGCGCAAGAAAAAGGCTGAGGCGGCACGCAAGCGTAAATACAAGTAAAAAAACGGCAGGCCGGCAGGCCTGCTTTTTCGTTAAAAACGGCGCCGCTGCCGGCGCCGCTGCTTTATTCGTTTTACTTACTGAACGTCGTGGTCGTCGAACACATCTCCGCACCGGGGGCAGAATTTCGGGGGATTCTTCGGATCCTCGGGCATCCAGCCGCATTTATCGCACCTGTAAAGAGGCGCGTCCGCGGGCTTGGATTTTCCGCAATCGGTACAGAATCTGCCAAGATTCACTTTGCCGCATTCACAGGTCCACCCCTCCTGCACACCGGGTTTTTTCGTGCCGCACTCGCCGCAGAAGTTACCCGTTGCGGTCTTCCCGCATGTCGGGCAGACCCAGTTCTCCGCCGCTTCAGGCTCCGGCTTCTTTGTACCGCAGTTGGCGCAGAATCTGCCCGTCGCCGACTTGCCGCAGTTGGGACATGTCCAGCCGCCTTCACCGACCTGCTGAGCCATTCCGTAAAAATTTGAGGCCTGGTTGCCGCCCATGTTCATCGCCATTCCCACACCCATAAAACCGGTCATTGCGCCGGCTGTATTGCCTGCGGCCGTGTTCATGGCATCAATCTGTCCGCCAACAAGACGGGCGCCGGCGGTGCGCGGATCGGTGGTCATCGCCGTCTCTTCCCATGCGGTGATCTTTTTGCGCTGCTCCTCAGGTATGGACGGAACGCCCATGTTGACTCTGTATACCTCGAGTCCGCGCTCCCCCCACAGCGGCTTCAGAGCCTCGTTGAGAGCATCCTTGAGATCGCCGGTATGCGCCGGGATCTGATCGTATGAAACGCCATTTGCCGACAAAACGGCAAGAGATGGCTGCAGAGCGTCGATAAGCTCGCTTTTCAGCCTCATCTCTATCTGGTCGCGGGTATATGAGGATGCAACATTACCGCAAACGTTTGTATAAAACAGAATCGGGTCGGCGATCTTGTACGAATATGTACCGTTACACTTGAGATCAACGGAAAGCTTGTATCCGAGCTGTTCGTTAATAACCACCTTGAAAGGCACGGGATTTGCCGTTCCGAATTTGTTGTCCGCTATTTCCTTGGTGTTGAAATAGTATACGCGCTGATCCTTGCCGGGATCGCCTCCGTACGTAAATCTTCTTCCAAGCTCCTTAAATGTGTCGAGAATGCTCTGCCCCAGGTTGCCCGCAAAAATCGAAGGCGAAGTTGACGTATCGTACGTGAATCTTCCCGGCTCCGCGCAAAGCTCAACGACCTTTCCGTCGTCAACAATTATCATGCACTGTCCGTCAGCGACGGCAATACCCGATCCGTTGCTGATTATATTGTCGTTGCCCTTAGTATTTGAGGAACGACCCGTGATAAGCTTCTGTCCCTTAACAACGAGCGTTTCGTTGTCAAGCGCGTCGCAGTAAAAAAATTCCTTCCACTGATCCGCAAGAGTTCCGCCGAGTGCGCCAAGCGCCGCTTTAATAAGTCCCATTTTAATCTCCTTGATCTTATCCGCCTATGCGGATTTCTTCATTGAAAATTATTATATCACATTTCGCATCGAATTTCAAGGGTTTATATGAAAAATTAATGAAATATAGTTTTAAACCGCGCGTTTTTTCCTCTCCCTCTTGACAAAACAGCAACAAAGAGGTATAATTATTATGCGGATTTTTTATCAGAAAAGGCAGATTTGGAGAAAATACAATGGAGAACGCTTTGATCAAAACTGCAAAATTCGGCGGCAGCTCCCTCGCTGACGCGGGACAGTTTCGCAAAGTCAGGGACATTGTCACGTCCGACCAGACAGTGCGATACGTCGTAGCCTCAGCTCCGGGAAAAAGGTTTGCGGGCGACGTAAAGGTAACGGACATGTTCTACGAATGTTACGGGTGCTCATATGACAACTTAAAATTCGGAGAACTGTTCGGTAAAATAAAAAACCGCTTCAATTCCATCATTGAGGAGCTCGGAATAGATTACTCGCTCGAAAAAGAATATGAGGAAATAGAAGACAGTCTGCGCCATTCAACAGGGCGCGATTATTCGGCTTCGAGAGGAGAATATCTGAACGGCAAAATACTCGCGGCTTATCTCGGATTTGATTTTATAGACGCTTTCGATATGGTTTTTTTTCGTGAAGACGGTTCTTTTGACAGTGAAAAGACCAACGCCGTGCTGTCGGAACGATTGAAGAATTCCGTACGCGCCGTCATTCCCGGCTTTTACGGGAGCATGCCTAACGGAACGGTAAAAACCTTTTCACGCGGCGGTTCCGACGTTACGGGATCAATTGTCGCACGGGCATCGCAATCTGATATTTACGAAAACTGGACGGACGTTTCCGGTTTTCTCGTCGCCGATCCTCGCATCGTTGACAATCCGAAAACCATAAGAGCCATTACTTACCGCGAGCTTCGGGAGCTGTCGTATATGGGAGCCTCCGTCCTGCATGAGGAGGCAATATTTCCAGTCAGAACGTGCGGCATTCCGATAAACATAAGAAACACGAATACCCCTGACGAACCCGGCACCATGATAATGCCGAGCTGCCCCGCGGACGGAAACGGCGAAATCACCGGAATCGCCGGGAAAAAAGGTTTTTCCGTTATAAACATCGAGAAGGATCTCATGAACATGCAGCACGGATTCGGCAGAAAGGTTCTGTCGGTGCTCGAAAACAGCGGAATCAACTATGAGCATCTTCCGTCCGGGATCGATACCATGTCGGTCATTGTGAACACCGAAGATATCGCGCCGTATCGTAATATGGTAATGAACAACATTTGTACTACGGTCGAACCAGACTCGATAAGCATCGAGGACGGTATAGCCCTGATAGCTATTGTCGGACGAAACATGGCGAGAGCAAAAGGCACCGCCGCCCGTATTCTCCGCGCGGTCGCAGACGCCGACGTTAACGTCCGCATGATAGATCAGGGATCTGATGAAATAAACATAATTCTCGGGGTTGACGAAAACGATTTCGAAAGGGCGATTCGCGCGATTTACGCAAAATTCGAGGAAAGAATATGACAAAAAAGTTCTGTTTATCATTTTTTGCACTTGTGCTTGCCGCCGCGCTGCTTTGCGGATGCAATGAAGCAAGTACGCCGGGAAGAACAGATACTGAAAAAACGGTCGATACAGCCGTAGACGGTATTCATTTCTCCGCTTCAAATGAAAAAACCAACTACGTGCTGTTGACGATTGGCAACAGTGACGGTGGCGGCAGGATAATTATCGAGCTTTATCCTGACGTTGCGCCGACGACCGTTGAAAATTTTAAAAATCTGGTTCAGCAGAAATTCTACGACGGCATTATTTTTCATCGGGTAATAGATAATTTTATGATCCAGGCGGGCGATCCGACCGGAACCGGCTACTACGGCTCTGATGCCAATATCAAAGGAGAATTTGCCGCAAACGGATTTGAAAACAATCTTCTTCACACGCGCGGAGTCGTATCAATGGCACGCGGCAAAAGTTATGACAGCGCCTCATCGCAGTTCTTCATCTGTCAAGCCAATTCTCCGCACCTTGACGGGCAGTATGCGGCGTTTGGCAAGGTAATCGCAGGAATGAGCACAGTCGACTCTATCGCTTCGGTAAAAACCAACGCAAACGACAAGCCGCTGAAAGAGCAGAAAATTCTTTCCGCACAGTTTATTAACATAATTAGTTATGAGCCGGATACTGAAGCTTAATCCGGTCTGCAAACGGATTATCTGGGGAGGCACAAGAATACCGGAAGAATTCGGCATCGGAGACGGGAACGTCGCAGAAGCATGGATGCTCGCTCTTCATGACGAAGGAATATGCGGAACGGACGGCGGCGGAAGCCTGAAAGATTTTTTCGAAGTGCCGTTCCCGGTTATGATAAAACTGATCGACGCTCAGCAAAAGCTGTCAGTTCAGGTTCACCCCGAAAAAACGGAAATGTGGTATGTCGTCGACTGTTCCGAAGGAGCACAACTCGTCTACGGACTGAAGGAAAAGTTTGACGAATCCGGTATGCGCCGCGCTCTGAGAGAAGGAACTGCCGAAAGACTGCTGAATTACGTCAACGTCCGCAAGGGGGACGTGTTCTTCATCCCGCAGGGACTGGTTCACGCGATCGGCGAAGGAATACTCATTGCCGAAATACAGCAGAACTCAAACGTAACGTACAGGCTGTACGACTACGGCAGGTTGCAGAACGGACATCCAAGACAGCTGCACGTCGACGAGGCAATGCACGTAATACGTGATTTTTCGCAGGAGGAAATATACCAAAAGCGTTTTTCGCGCGGAAAAATCTCCGGCGACTGCCTCGCAAATTGCGAACACTTTACTGTTTTTGAAAAAAAAGTGTTCGGAAGAGAAAAAATAAGCGCCAAAGGCAGGTCTTTCGTTTCTGTAATCGTACTTGAGGGACAAGGCAAAATCGGTAGAAGACTCTTTAAAAAAGGCGACAGTTTCGTGCTTCCGGCGGAAACCACCGCCACGCTTGCATCCGACTCCGCCGAAATCATAATCACAGAATACGCTGCACACGGAAATCAGAAACATCCGGCAGATCACAAAAGGAAAACATAACGAAGACATGAAAACAGATAGAAAAGAGGAGCAGTCCAAGGCTCCGATCGGAAAAAGATACGTTGAGGTACCGGTAAAATCGGCGCTTCCCTTCTGGTGGGCTGCCGCCGTGTGGATAATCGCCGCTCTGTTCTTCGACATGTACGCTATCTATCAGATTATCATCACTGCCGCCGTGTCGCTACTCGTCGGTTTTATCGTGAGCAAGGTAGTTCCTAAGGAGACTAAACTGGTCAAAGTTCCCGTTGCAACAGGCAACGTTGACGCTGACACTGCGATAAAAGAGCTTGACCGAGTTATTGTAGCAATCGATGAAGACAGGCAAAACGCCGTGGGGAAAGAACCCGAAACAGCGCTAAAAATGGGAAGGATAATCGTTTCAGCGGAAAAAATACGCGACAGCCTGTTAAATTCGCCTGATGACGTTTCCAAGCTGAGAAGATTCCTCAATTATTACCTGCCGACAACCGTCAAGCTCACAAACAAATATTCGAAACTGCTCGCCGGAGAGCCCGGCGGAGAAAACTACGCCGAAACCAAGCATGCGATCGAAAAAGCCCTCGGTACCGTCGGAAAAACCTTTGACGCACAGTACGATTCACTCTTTGCGGCCGACGCGCTCGACATCACGTCCGACGTCACGGTTCTTGAAACCATGCTGAAAAAAGACGGGCTCGGATAAATCGGGCGGTTAAAAAAAACACTTGATCAAATTTTTTAGAAAATGGAGATAAATACCATGGAAAACCAGGAAAAAATCGAACTTACGCTCGATCCGTTCGGTAAGAAAGCGATCGAAGAGGCCGCCGAGGCTGTATCCGAGGGCAAGCCGATGACAATCGACGACCTCGCCGCCTCAGCAAATCTCACGGAGGAAGAAAAAAATCTCGTCGCACAGTTCTCCGAAAGCATCGATATCACAGACACTGCTTCGGTGCTTCAGTTCGGAGCGGGTTCGCAGCAGAAAATCGCGGAATTTTCCGACAGCGCTCTGTCGGTCGTACGCACGCAGGAACTCGGTGAGGCAGGCACAATGCTTGCAAACCTTGTCGGCGAGCTCAAGGCTTTCAACGGAGAGGCAGATGTTAAGGGCCTCAAAAAACTGTTCAGATCCGCAAAGAAGCAGTCCGCTATCCTTAACGCGAGGTTTGACAAGGCCAACGCATCGGTCGACGACATTGTTACCATACTCGAGGGACATGAGGTTACTCTTACAAAGGACATCGCAGTACTCGATACTCTTTACGGCAAAAATCTGACAAACTTCAAGGAACTGTCGATGTACATTATCGCAGGGAAACAAAAGCTCGAAAAGGAAAGAAGCACGACGCTTGCCGATCTCCAGAACCGGGCCAAAAAATCCAATCTCCCCGAGGACGCTCAAAAGGCAAACGACTTTGCCACAATGTGCGACAGATTCGAAAAAAAGATTTACGACCTTGAGCTGACACGCATGGTGTCGCTGCAGATGGGCCCGCAGATCAGACTTGTCCAGAACAACGACATTCAGATGACCGAAAAAATTTATTCCACAAAGGTGAATACCATACCTCTGTGGAAATCTCAGATGCTTATTGCCCTCGGACTGTCGCACAGCGCCGAAGCACTCAAGGCAGAACAGGCCGTCACGAATATGACGAACGAGCTCCTGAAAAAGAACGCGCAGCTTATCCATCAGAACGCCGTCGAGGTGGCAAAGGAAAGCGAACGCGGCATTGTTGACATCGAAACGCTCATTCAGACAAACAACGAGCTTATAAGCGCCCTTGACGACGTAAAGCACATTCAGGAAGACGGTAAAGCGAAACGCCGCGAGGCCGAAAAAGAACTCGACAAAATGGAGAACGAAGTCAAGCAGAAACTGCTTGAAATCAGCACGAAATGAAAAAATTTTTCAAGTATAACAGACCGGCAGCGATAATAGCGCTTGTTGCAATAATCGTACTGTCGGTCTGGCTTGGGGGGATGAGGAGCGTTTCATCCCTTAAAAAGAACGTACTTAAAGCATATTTCACCGATTATTCGTCAGGCGGCTGCGTTGCCGACGACATGGCAAAATATCTTTCTTATTCTCAAAAGATACTCGGCATTGCAGAAGCAAACGGAGTCCGCAACGAAGAGTATTCTTCAGCCGTCAACTCCTTTGCCGACGTATGCGATTCGCCCTTTACCGCGGCACCGGTATATGAAAAACTCAGAAAATCAGCCGACACGGTATACAATATTCTTTATGCAGCCAATCTTGACAGCTCTGTCAGAAATTCTCTGATAAGCTATTATTACGAAATGACTTCGACATCTCAGAGACTCGCAAACAACTCAGCTTACAACAAGATTGCCAGAAAGTACAACAGCGCCTCGGTTTCCTTCCCCGCAAGTCTTTACGGCAGCGACGACGTTGCCGTCGTATTCAGATGAAAGACGGCTCAAAACTTAAAGGGCTGGGTATAGCGCTGGCGGTAATAATAGTTCTGATTGCAGGCACTCGGATTATTTCATCGTTTTCCGGCAGTAAAACGACCATCAAATCTTATGTTTACGACGAGGCGGGCGTTCTTTCCGACGCGACTGAGAAATACATTGTATCCGTCGACGCCAGCCTTGAAAGACAGTGCGGCGCGCAGATTGTCGTCGCGTGCCTTAAAACAACTGGCGACACGGACATCGCCGACTACGCAACGGAACTTTTCAACAAGCTGAAAATAGGCGACTCGAAAAAAAACAACGGCGTGCTTGTTCTTCTGTCGATTGAAGAGGATGCGTACTGGGTTCTTCAGGGCAAGGGAATAGAGAGCGTTCTCTCATCCGGAATAATAAAGCTCATGCTCAACGAGCATCTGGAGCCGTCGTTTGCAATAAAGGACTATGACAGCGGCGTAAAAGAACTTTTCGATGCGCTGATCGATCATTTTGAGGCTATGTACTCAATTACCGTCAACGCAAACGCATCAAACGGAAGCGGAAACGCTTCCCACTCCAATCCTATGGATGAAGAACAGAGCGGAGGATTGTTTTCCTCTATCGCGGCGCTTGCCGGAAGGGTTGCCGGACTGATAGGCAAGATTCTTGCGTTTGCCGCCGTCGCAATCGTTGTCATTGTAGTTCTTGTGATTATAGCGGCGTTTGCCGGAAGGAGAGATAGCCGGACGGAAACCCGTACCGCAGGAGTACGTATAAATCCCGTAAGAACAGATTTCGGTCCTGGAAGAACCGTATCAATGAACAGCAGAAACAGGACCGGACCCGGCAATAGCCGCTCATCCCCGGAAGGTTTTACACACGCATCTGGCGGATTATCCCGGCCGGCCGGCGGCCGCTCTTCAGGCGGATCCACGGGCCAGGGTTTTTCAGGCGGAGGAGGATTTTCTCGCGGCGGAGGCTCTGGCAGACGCTGAAAAATACGTTATGCCCCCTGCCTTACAGGCAGGGGGCATAAAACTGCGTGTTAAATGATTCAGTCTTCGGGGACAAGAACTCCGAAACCGCCGTTAAGGCGTTTATAGACGACCTCAATTTTCTTGTCGTCGGTATTGCGGAACATATAGAAATCGTGATTGAGCAGCTCCATCTGTAGGATCGCCTCTTCCTCGCTCATCTCGCCGACCTCAAATTCCTTGCGGCGAACGGTAACAAGCTCCTCCTCGGGCTCCGCGGACTCCCCCGTTTCCTCGCTCAGCGTTTTGATCGCTCCGTCACGGAGATTTCTGCCAAGTCTGGTTTTGTTTCTGCGGATCTGGCGCTCGATTATGTCCATAACCGAATCGAGCGCGTTATTAAAGGTTTTGTCGCTTTTTTCACCTCTGAACAATGTCCCGTTGTTTGAGACGGTCACCTCTAGACGCTCCGCATTTTTTTCGCGCGAAAGGGTAACGTGCGCCACGGCGTCGTCACGGAAAAATTTGTCGAGCCTCGACAGTTTTTTATCGATTAAAGTCCTGAGGCTGTCATCGACGTCCATACGCCGTCCTGTAATTACAATCTTCATAATACGACCTGCCTTTATATATTTCGAAGACGGATGATTTGATTTATCCGACCCGTTAACTAAATTATACCATATAAATCCATCGTTGTCAAGACCGAAAGAGCAAAAAAATTTTTTTATGTTGTCTGCAAAAAAACTTAGCTTTGATTTCTCGCAAAAACTTAAAAGTTTTGACAAACTATCTTGAAAAACAGAAAAAAATATGGTATAATAGAAAAAGCGGTTTTCGCTTCAATCGAACAAAACGGGCAGCATGCCCGAACAATAGGAGAATAACAATGAGCAAATTCACAACTTCCCAGATCAGAAACATCTGCTTAATGGGCCACGGCGGCTCCGGCAAAACGTCTCTTGCAGAGGCTATGCTTTATTTGACAAAAGGAACAGACCGACTCGGGAAAACACCGGACGGAAACACCGTTTGCGATTTTGACCCTGAAGAAATAAAAAGACAAATGACAATTTCATCGTCCATAGCTCCAGTCATTTGGAAGGACATCAAAATCAATGTGATAGACACACCGGGTTACCTTGACTTTCTCGGCGAAGTCAAGCAAGCCGTGCGCGTTGCCGACGCCGCGCTCATCGTCATGGACGGTAAGGCTGGCGTCGAGGTCGGAACAGAACTTGCATGGGATTACGCAACCGAGGCGGGGCTTCCCAAATCTTTCTTTATCAATAAATTCGACGATCCAGAGGCCCGCTTCCAGAAATGCTTTGAGCAGCTACGCGAAACCTTCGGCGTTTCCGTCTGCCCTCTACTTATCCCGATGATCGAAAGCAACACGGTGACGGGATTTGTCAACCTTCTCGACCTGCGCACTTACGTTTACGACAAAAACGGCAATCACACGGAAGGCGCCGTTCCTGCCGACTATCAGTCTGTGGCGGAAGAATACCGCGACATGCTTCTTGAGTCGATTGCCGGAACAAACGACGATCTGATGATGAAATACTTCGACGGCGAGGAAATAACCAAGGAGGAGGCAACCGAGGCTCTGCACGAGGGCATCATAAGCGGCGCCATTTGCCCTGTTATCTGCGGCTCAGCAGGAAAGATGTGGGGTGTTGAGGACCTGCTTGACACGATAAAGGAATCATACCCGCGTCACACTGCGAAAAAGGTCGAAAAAGACATCGACGGAGGCGAAATAGTAATTGACAAGGAAGGTAAGGAACCTGCGCTGTTCGTGTTCAAAACCGTTTCCGATTCCTTCGGCAAGCAGACATTTTTCAAGGTCATGACCGGCAATCTCGACAATTCTATGACGCTCAAAAATATCAGAACAGGCACATCGGAAAAATTCGGTCACATTTTTGAGGTTAAGGGCAAGAAAACAACAGAGGTCGATTCGCTCGCCTGCGGCGATATAGGAATGATCCAGAAGCTTGTAAATACCGATACCGGCGACACGCTCACAAACATGAACATAAAACCGTTCAGACAGGTCGAATATCCGACACCGTATCTCACCATGGCCATCTCTCCAAAGAGCAAGGGTGACGAAGACAAAATTGCCACCGGCATGAGCAAGATCCGCGACGAGGACCATACGATCCTTTTCGAAAACAACGCCGAAACCAAACAGCTTCTCATTTCCGGAATGGGAGACATACATCTTGATCTTGTCAAATCGAGACTCAAGAGCCGTTACGGAGTCGACGTCGATCTGTCAAAACCCAAGATAGCTTATCGCGAAACCATCAGGAAATCAATCCAGGCGGAAGGCAAACACAAAAAACAGTCCGGCGGCCACGGGCAATACGGGCACGTGCGTATCACATTTAAGCCCGGAGAAGAAGAAGGCCTCACATTTACCGAATCCGTTGTCGGCGGAGCAGTTCCAAAGAACTACTTCCCCGCCGTTGAAAAGGGTCTTCTCGAATCCATGCAGAAGGGCGTTCTGGCCGGATATCCGATGGTCAGCCTGGCAGCCGACCTTTACGACGGTTCCTATCACGAGGTCGACTCGTCTGAAATGGCTTTCAAAATCGCCGCAAACCTTGCCTACAAAGAGCTTGTCAAAGCTTCGCCTGTTATAATGGAGCCGATCGGTGAGCTCAAAGTCATCGTTCCCGATTCCATCGTCGGCGACGTAATTGGCGATCTCAACAAAAGACGCGGCAGAGTTCTCGGCATGGAACACATCGAGGGCAAAAAGGGATATCAGATTGTTGCCGCTGAAGTCCCGCAGGCCGAAATGACTGATTACACTATTGCGCTACGCGCCATGTCACAGGGCAAAGGAACATTCTCATACGCTTTCGTGCGTTACGAGGACGTTCCCGGCAATCTCGCCCAGAAGATCATCGACGAAGCTCAGGCCGATGAGGAAAAGAAATAAAACACTCAACCTGCCGCATTGCGGCAGGTTTTATGATTTGCGCAAAAATGCAATGTTTAAACAAAAAAAATACAATTGAAAAAACCGTTCGCCAGTGATATAATAATATTTAATCATTACCGAATATCGAAATGTTCGTATTTTGCGAACGGTTAGGAACAACATGAAAAAAATAATTTCAGTTATTCTTGCGCTTGTGTCGCTTTTCACGGTTTGCGCATGCACACAGACTCCGGAAAACCCGTATAGCACATCCCAGGCAAACACGCCCGTACCCGATGATGAAACGGCGGGCATCGTCACAACTGCTGAAACCGATCTGGTAGTCGAGGACAACTACGTTATGCTTGAATCCGACAAGGTCGCCGACGATAACATCGAATCAATCGAAATTATGACCCTCCCTGCCCTGCTCGACTATTATATCGGGGATGAAATCAGCCTTGACGGCCTTGCTCTCAGAATATACAAGAAAGACGGAAAAAAGGGACTAAAGCGTTCGGACTTCAGTTATGCCCCGAGAATCGTTACCAAAGACAGCGGCACCAAGGTTACAATAACGTACAAGACACTCACCGTTTCTTACGATATTAATGTACTTAACTCCGGCGACACGTCGTATAAGGTAGATAACGCCGGGCCCGCCATTGTATCACTTATAAAGAAAAACTATCCAAACAACGGACATCCGCGCATAATAATGACAGCGGAACGCTTTTCTTACGTCGAAGAATGCGCGCGGGGCAGCACGCTTGTTGGGAAAGAATACCGTAACCTCAAGCAGAAAGCAAACAATTATCTGTCGCAGGCAGTTCAGACGTATCAGCTTCCGGACGGGCTTCGCCTCCTTTCAATTTCCAGAACGATCCTCGACGTAGTATACGCCTGCTCCTTCGCCTATCAGATCACCGGGCAGGAAAAATTTGCCGAGCGTGCGGCGAAAGAGCTCGACGCAGCCGCGAACTTCCCGGACTGGCATCCATACCATTTTCTTGATACGGGAGAAATGTGCGCAGCCTTTGGAATAGGCTTCGACTGGCTCTACAGTTACCTGTCTGAAGAAAGGCGTAATCTTTATATAGACAAAATCATAAACTACGGATTTGAGGCCGCGCTTGATGATTATTTGAACAGACCGCGAAAGCGCACCTACGACTGGTACCACGACACCCCGGGTGACAACTGGAAACTTGTAAACAACGGCGGCCTCGGCCTTGCGGCAATGGCAGTATGCGACGAAGCGAAGGCGACGAGCGTAGCCACCAAAATACTTTCATTCGGATACGAAAGCAGTTACGAGTTCATAAGAAACGCTTATATGGAACTTGACGGAAGCTACGTTGAAAGCCTCGGCTACTGGTCATACGCGACGGAATTCCTCGCATATTACGCATCGGCGCTCGAATCGTCGTGCGGAACAACGTTTGACCTTACGGACTGGGAAGGACTCAGAAAAACAGGATATTTCCCGAGCATGCTTTCCGGCAACACGTTTATTTCATTCAACTTCGGCGACGCAAGCGAATCATTTATGTCCGACTGGGCCATGCTCTGGCTCGGCCATCAGTTCAACAACAATGATTTTGCCGAATTCCGTCTCAAATACATCCGCCAGGGCAAGCTTGACATACACGACATTCTTTTTCTCTATCCTGAAATAAACAACAACGTATCAAACGACGTGGAACTGCCGCTTGATTACGGATCTCTTGACGCGACAAACGCGACGTTCAGAACTGGATGGGGGAACGACGATATGTTTGTCGGCATCCACTACGGAAAAAATGCCGTGCCGCACGGACACAGCGACATGGGGCAGTTCATTCTTGAGTACAAGAACGTCCGGTTCTTCTCCGACCTCGGCTCAGACGACTACAATCTTCCGAGTTACGGCACTTGCTACCGCCACGTGGCGGAGGGGCACAACACACTTGTCATCAATAACGGCGACAAGGCGACAGACCAGAAACAATCCGCAGAAACATATATCAGTAACTATAAATCGACTGAAAACGAAGCTTTCGCCGTTGCCGATATGACCTCGGCATATAACGCAAGCAAGGTCGCCCGCGGGCTTAAGCTTCTGCGCGACACCTCAGCCGTGGTGCTCCAGGACGAAATTAAGGCCGCAAGCGCCTCGCAGGACATATACTGGTTTGCGCATACGAAAGCATCAGTTCAGATCTCTGACGACGGAAAGGTCGCGCATCTTGCGCTCCAGGCAGCACGCATCAAGGCGGTTATCCTCGGCGACGGCGTTTTCACAAAGAGAGGAGCTGAAACGAGCGAATGGTCCCAAAACCAGAATGCTGGCCAGGCGTCAAACAGCTCTTTCTCGCGCCTTACCATCAATGTCACCGGCAAAACCGAGTACACCATCTGCGTCGTTTTCGTTCCCGAAGACAGCACGGCCGAGCTCCCCGCGCTTACTCCCCTCAGCGAGTGGAACTGATCTCTGTACCCGGCATCAACAGAATAAAACTTTATTATCACAACTGATATTCGGAGCAGATTATGAATTACAAAATGGACAGCATCGGACAAACAATCGTTGAAATGGTTGAGAAAAGGCACGGAAAGAAAGGACACCCCAGAATCATTTTCACCCGCGACAGGTTTGAATACATCAGAACGCGGCTGGGCACGGGCGACCTGTTCGACAAGACTTTTGAGACCGTAAAAAAAGAGGCCGACATAACCAGGGGCAACGAGCCGCAGAAGTACGAGATATACGACGGCATCCGGCTGCTTCAGAGATGCAGGAACGTCCTCAACGTGATCGAAACGTGCGGTATCGTCTACGGCGTTACGGGCGATGAAAAATACGCGGCAAGAGCCGCGAAGGAGCTGGACGCCGCGGCGCGTTTTCCCGACTGGCATCCGTTCCATTTTCTC
>JAFZTO010000132.1 GCA_017618795.1 Clostridia bacterium
CACGTCGAGGTCTATAAAACTCCAATAAATAATATACACAAAAATGTACAAAAAAACAAGAATTATATGGCAAAAATTGGCAAAAAATAACACCCCGGAATCTCGGGGTGTTTATCATATTATCTTCGGATCATACGGAAACATCGATATTTCCGATCCCGACCCTCTTCCCATAAGGCTTTACGACATTATAGAATTCGAGGATCCGTAAGCGCGTATTAATGCGGTAAAACACCAAACACAATCAGAACATTGAAAAATTGAAAAACATAAAAAAAGCCGGAGCCATTCCGGCCTTTTCTATTACGTAGCCAATCCTACCCGTCTATTAGGTAATTGATTTCTCCCGTCAGAACGGAAAGAATCCCGCGGTAGACAATTTCCGGTTTGTCATAGAAGTTGGCGCGGATTTTTTCAAGCTGAGCTCTGCTTTCGAGCTTGAGCGACACGCGCATTATTTCGTCATCCTTTTCGGAGATAATGCAATGAGATAAAAAGCGTTCGTTAGGCAGAATATCGAATTCAAAGCGGACACGCGTCCCTTTTTCGCGGAAGGAAAGGAATCGGACGGCGGATTTCAGACTTTTTTCTCTGATGGAGCCGTGAAGTTTGCTTTGAAGTGTTTCTGCAACATCGATACCTTGAAGGGTAATCTTATAAAGCGGCTCGTTTTCGCCCTGGATTTCCTCTATGTTTCCGGTTTCAAGCAGCTCGGCAAATGCGTCGGCGAAGTCAAAATAATTAACGAAGCCGTCCTGCAGGGCAATGTCATTTATAGTTGTATAGTCCATCGGAAATCCTATGTTTTCCAACAGATACAGAACGAATATTTTAATGTCGTTTTTGTTTTTCAGCAGTTCTGACACGGATTCCTCCCAAGGGTGACAAAAGCGGTTGGAACTTGTCCAGCCGCTTTTGATGTGAGAAAAGTTAAAAGATTTATTCAGCGGTTACAGGTTCGGCCTCGGTGTACTTGACCTTTTCAAAGTAATAGAAGCCGAAGTAGTTTAATTTAATCGATTTATTAACTTCCTTTGAAGCTACGTATGCGGTCTGGAGCTGCGCAAGAGGCATGATGGGCATGTCTTCGATAAGAATCTTCTCCGCTTCACAAAGAAGGCCTGCGCGGGTAGCTGAATCTTTTGCGGCAAACGCCTCTTCTATTTTTGCGTTGAAGGCCTGGCTGTCATATCCGCCGGTACGCGGCATAACGTCGTATTCTTCTTTTGCCACGGACATGTCGATATGCGTCCCGGCAAAATCCTTGTCGAACGACGCCAGCGTCGGGAATGCGTCCGTTGAGTACATCAGGAAGTCCACGGAAATGACCTGGAAATCGCCGTTTCTGTACGCCTCGAGATAGTTGTCGGTTACAAGGTCATACTCAAGCTCGTCCTTGTATGTCGACGTGTCGAGCGCGTTGAGCTTGACCTTCAGGCCGAGCTGCTCCCATACGCTCTTTACGTATTCGGCAACAGCCACGTCAACCTCGTTGTTGCGAAGAGTGATGGTGATTGTTTCTCCGCTGACTCCTGCGGACGATAGCAGTGATTTCGCTTTGCTGAGATCGGCGGACGATCCGATAAGATCGCCGCATTTTGAGCGGAAAGACGCCTTTCCCGAATATCCGGTATAGAATACCTTGTCGGCAATGAGGCCTGTTGCGGGCTTTGCGTAAACTATGATATCGGCAATCGCCTGACGGTCAAGAGCAACGGAAAGCGCCTGACGCACCTCGGGCTTGTCGAACGGTGCGACCGTGGTGTTGAAAATGTACGAAAGAACAGACAGATTGTCGGCCTTCGTTACCTTATTGGCGTATTCGGCACGCTTGCTAAGCGGGATTTCGCTGTCGTAAACAACAGTCCCGTTTTCGAACTCGGCCAGCTTGGCCTCGGCCGCGGTGCTGCCGGTGCCTATGGAGGTCATGGCAAGGCGGTAAGGTGTTACGTATTTTTTAACCGAGTCTTTGTCAACGTTGCGCTTATAGTATATATTGCGTTCAAGAACGAGTGTTCCGTCGCTTGAAGATGACTTGTGATTGTAAGTGCGTACGCAGAACGGGCCGTTGCAGACGACTATAGACTGGCTTGATGACCAGTCCTTGGCCACCTTGTTTACCGCGACTTCTCGCAGCGGTACGAGCAGAGGGCTGGCGAGGTACTCGTAGAATCTGTTGTAATCGGTCGGACCTTCGAACTCAATCCGCAGCACGTACATGCCCGAGTCGGTGACGCCCAGATCGTCGATGGAGCATTCTCCGTTCATGCATTCGCGCGCGTTTTTGATGTCGAACAGAAGGGAAGAACCTTCACCGGTGAAATTGGGGTTGAGAAGACGCTTCCATGCGTAAATGTAATCGGCTGCCTGAACGGCGATCCCGTCGCTCCACGCCGTTTTCTCAAGCGTTATTTCAATGCAGTAAAAATCGTCGGAAGGCTTGTCGAGTATTTTTACGTTTTTGGCCTGCGCCTTGACGACCTTTCCCTTGCTGTCGTATTTGAAAAGGCCCTCGTAAATGAGTCCGTAGACCTTGAGCGTCGCGTCGTCGAAATTGGCGTAGGCGGGGTCGAAATTGGCGACCTCGGTACTGAAATATACTGGGACCGTAGCGCCTACGTCCTCTTCATCGTCGCTGCTGCTGCACGCGGGTATGACGGCGAGAATACAGAACAGGCAGAGAACCAAAGAAACTATTTTTTTCATTTTTTCCTCCGTGGAAAACTGTGCCGCCTGGCACATGTGAATATTCATCTATATTATTATACCACAAAATTCTCTTTTTGGCAAGAGGAAAGGCCATCCTTTTTTCGGAAAACAGAACTTTATCCGATATAAACAAAAAAACAAAGCGTTTTTTATGCATAATACATATGCAAAAAACCTTCCCCGGAAGGAAGGTTCTTGTTAATGTAAGGAATTATTCCTCGACCGGCTCGACGATAGCGGCGTCTATGACGTTCTTCTGGACAGAAGCGATGCCTTTTCTGCAGCTGGGTTTTGCCTTGTATCCCTCGGACGAGAGAATGGGTTCGCCGTTGCGAGCCTTGAGACGGAAGCGGTATTCGCCCTTCTTGTCAAGGTAGATTTCGAATTTCGGGCACTTCTGAGTCTCGAAGCCCTCCACGGTCTGATCCTCTACGTTGGCGATCTGAGCGTTTTTGATGATGCTGGCGATACTGTTCTTGGTAGCAGTGAGAGTATTGATTACTTCTCCGCCGACACCAATAACTTCGCCGTTGCGTGCCTTAAGGCTGATGGTGAATCCGCCGCTTTTGGCTGCTTTGATAATGAATTTTCCCATTTTTTATATCCTTTCAGACGGGGATTTTACCGTCCCCATTTTTGTTCTCATATATTTATACCATTTTTTTTCGCATTTGTCAAGAGAAAATCGAAAAAAACGGGGATTTTTCTGATTTTTTTTCGGAAAACGCCGTCTGACAGCGTTCTCCGGACTCAAATTCGCTTTTTCCGCGTTGTTTTGGCAAAAGCGTCGAAAAATGTCAAGCGAAGTTTTTTCAAAAAACGGCAGAAGGAACTGACAAGAAGATTTATTGCGTTTTATTCCGCGTCACTCCGGATAATTTACAAAACTCCTTGACAACCGAATCGTTTTATGGTAAAATATTATGAACACCGAAAGGAGATATATAAAATGGAACCATATTACTGGCTTATTGGCGCGGCAGTCGTTGTGCTGATATTGATTTTTTCACACATAAGCGTTGTGCCGCAGGCTTCCGAATACGTTATCGAGCGGATAGGGAAGTATCACACCACATGGCGTGCCGGACTTCACGTGCGTATGCCGATCGTCGACAAGATCGTCAACAGGGTTACGACAAAGGAACGGGTGCTTGACAGTCCGCCGCAGGACGTCATCACCAAGGACAACGTCACGATGAAAATCGACGCTGTCGTATTCTACAGGATTTTCGATCCTAAGCTTTATACATACGGAAGCGAAAGCCCGGACTTTGCCCTTAATAATCTCACCGCCACCACGCTCAGAAACATAGTCGGTGAACTTGAGCTCGACGAGACGCTTACGTCCAGAGACACCATCAACGGAAAAATGGCCGTGATTCTTGACGAGGCGACCGACAAATGGGGCATCAAGGTCACGAGGGTCGAGCTTAAAAACATACTTCCTCCCACCGAAATCAGGAACGCGATGGAGAAGCAGATGAAGGCTGAACGCGACCGCCGCGAAACTCTGCTGCAGGCTGAAGGACACCGCGCCGCAGCTATCGAGCGTGCGGAAGGAGACAAGCGCGCGATGATTCTCGAGGCGGAGGGCGAACGCGATTCGCAGATTGCCCGCGCCGAAGGCGAGGCAAAGGCCATTTATCTCAAACACAAGGCTGAGGCCGACGGTCTTGCCGCTCTTATGGCGGTAGGAGTCGACGGAAGAGTTATCGAGCTCAAGAAATACGAGGCTCTTGTAGAGATGGCAAACGGGACGGCCGCCAAGATCATCGTTCCGACCGATATTGTCGACACTGTTAAGAGAAACACTTTCTTCTCCGAGACGACAGGCATCGGAAATTCTACGGAGCCTGCTCCGGCACCGGTTTCCGAGCCGATTGCCGATCCGTGCTGCGAGAGATTCGCGAGCCGTGACGCCGATCAGGCTGACGAATGACGTAAAGGCAAAACGCTCAAGGATTTACCTGAGCGTTTTTTTAATGCCGTATGCTGTTGTAGAGCCACAGAACAGAATATCTGTCCTTCAGGTCCATGCCGAATCTTATCGCGTCGCTTATCTTTTCCGCTCCGTAAAGTCTTTCAAACCCGTCGTATTCAATTCCCGCGGATTCAAGGTAGTTTCTTATGATATCAGGACCGGGGGAGTCGGAAAGAATGCCCTTGATTTCGTCACGCTTGGCTGAGTAGACTGAAGACATATCGCGTGAGTGATGCCCGAGCCCGTCCTGAAATTCAATGACTTTGCCGGAGATTTTTCCGTACACACGCCTTATGTTTTCGATCCATTCGTCCCTGTTGAACTTCTGAAATTCAAAATTATCCGTGTTCAGAAGCTCATGCCTGATTTCCGCGGTCTTCACGGTAGAACAGGCGACGTCGATGCCATGAGGAAAATACGGTTCTCCCCTGACGATACCCACTATCTCGAAAAAGTGCGAGAGATGATGCTCGCTTCCGGAGCCGGGACGGGTGCTGCCGGCATATGCCATCGCCACTCCCACTCCAATCAGAGCGTCCGTCAGGCTTTTTATGGCGGAGGGATCTCTTTTCTGCAGCTTTTCGCCGGAATCCCTTACGCGGCCCAGCATGTCGTTTACCATACCGTAGATCCTGTCGCAGAAATATTCGCCGTTGACAAGCGCGGACAGTTTCCAGTCGTTGAGACAGGAAAATTTCCCGATGACGTCACCGTATCCGGCCCGGATCATGTCAAGAGGAGCTTCCTTCAGAACGTTTACGTCGCATACTATCGAGTCCGCGACCCTTGCCGGATAAGTGATCTTCATTCCGTTCATTATCATGGCGGCGCCGGATGAGCCGTATCCGTCCATTGACGGTGCGGTCGCGACGATGAAATACGGCAGATTTCTCTTTGTTCCCGTGAATTTGCACAGATCCTGTATCACCCCGGAACCGGTCCCGACGATAAGGTCTGTGCTTTCCGGCATGGTTTCTTCGATGAGCGCCACGGCTTTTTCGTCGGGAATAAGCAGTTCTTTCCCGAAAAGAGTTTCTGACGAGACCGAGCCGTCAAGCAGTTTTCTGACCTGTCTCCCCGCGGCTTCAAAGGTGTTCATGTCGTAAACGAGATGAATGTGTTCGTATTTTGAGCACAGGTCGGGGAGAGAAAGGATCGCGTTTTCCCGGACGACGATATTGTTTATTGCGCAGAAGTGGTTTTTTCCGCACCCGCAACCCGTAATATAACTCATTCGTCGCTCCTCAGAATTTCAAGTATTTCTTTTCCGCTTTCAAAAACAAAATCGGGGTTTATGTCGCTGCTGTTAAGAACTTCGCGTGTTGTTTCGCCCGATAACACCAGAATCGTGTTAACGCGCGCGTTGATCCCGCTTTGAATATCTGTGTAGAGTCTGTCCCCAACAACCGCGGTTTGCCGGGGAGGGACGTTTTCCTTCTTCATTGCCAGTTCTATCATCAGCGGCTTCGGCTTGCCGATTGTAACGGGAGTTTTTCCCGTTGCGGTCTCGATCATGCGTATGACGCTTCCGCAATCGGGTACGCTGCCGTATTCGGTCGGGCAGACAAGGTCGGGATGCGTGGCAATATAAGGAATATCGCGTGTCGAAAGCATATGGCAGGCTTCGTCAAGCTTTCTGAAGGTGAGTTCAGTATCAAAGCCCATCACGATGCATTCGGCCCGCTCCGTATCCGCGGTGGTTTTAAAGCCTGCTTCCTCGATCTCGTTTTTGAGGGATTCGGTCCCGAAAACATACAGCGTTTTGTCGCTGAAACCGTTGCTTTTAAGGTAATGAACGGTGGCTTGCGACGACGTTACAAAATCGTCATCGCACGCGTCAATGCCCATTCCGGCCAGTTTTTTTACATAACTCGATACGCTTTTGGAGGAATTGTTGGTGATGAAAAGATATTTTTTATTTTGTCGTTTTATCTCGTTCAGAAGGTCTCTCGTGAAATCGAAAAGCCTGTTGCCGAGATATATGGTCCCGTCCATGTCAAAGAGAAACAGGCGGATGCTTTTCAGCCTTTTTTCGTCCATGTTATTTTTGCCTGTAGCCGTCTAGAAAATCGCGCATTTTGGCTGCCGCCTCCTTCAGAATCGACGGGCGCGGCAGATATACTATGCGGAAATGATCCGGCTCAGACAGATTGAAACCCTTTCCCGGCACTATGAGGATGCGTTTGCTCTTCAGCAGGTCCAGAGCAAATCTGTTGTCGTCGGTTATGTTGAACCGTTTCACGTCGATTTTAGGGAACACGTAGAACGCCGCTTTGGGCTTTACGACGGATAATCCCGGAATATCGTTCAGCTCATTGAAGATTATCTCCCTCTGCTCGTATATCCGGCCGCCCGGAACTATGTATTCGTTGACGCTCTGATAACCGCCGAGCGCCGTCTGGATTACCGACTGTCCCGGTACGTTTGAGCAGAGTCTCATGTTCGAGAGCATGTTCACGCCTTCAAGATAATCCGTCGCGATCTTCTTGTTGCCGCTGAATATCATCCATCCTACGCGGAATCCGCAGATCATGTGAGATTTTGAAAGCCCGTTGAACGTAATGCAGAACAGATCGGGGGCGAGAGAGGCGATGGAAACGTGTTCCAGCCCGTCCATTACAAGCCGGTCGTATATCTCGTC
>JAFZTO010000133.1 GCA_017618795.1 Clostridia bacterium
CAATACCATTAATCAATGTAATTGCGTTTGAGTAATACAATCCAAAACTGATTAAAACTGCACTAAACAAAAAAACAATAATTGCGCTCGAAATGATAATGATTAAAGTTCTCTTTTTTACAGGCATTATTTCCACCCCCACTTAACAAGTCCGCCTTTGAAAAGAACATCGTTAAACTTTCTGCTCATCTGTGATAAACAGCTCTTTCTCCGCCGATGTATTTCGGCCTGGTCCTAGCGCATGTAACTATCGCCTGTCCTATGTATTCATGTTTCAAACGCAGAGGTACGGCGACCCTTTTAAGGTGCATGCCGATAAGAGTCCGTCCTATGTCAATTCCCGCGTCGGCCTTTATTTCTTCTACTACAACGGGATCCTGAAGTGAGTTATAGCACGCAGTCGCAAAGGAACCGCCCGCTTTGGGCTGCGGAACAACGCAGACTGTCTCGGAATTTGGAACTGCCGCGTAACTGACAACAATTGCTCTGTTCAGATGCTCGCAGCACTGTGCCGCAATAAAAATCCCTTTGGGCCCGAAAACCGAATTAAGGCCGTCAAAAACAGCTTTCCCGATCTCCGGAGCCGAATGACTTCCCGGGTTGTCGCCGAGTATTTCGCTTGTACTGCATCCAACGACGACTGTTTGCCCGGGCCGAAGGGCGGCGGATTCCGCGAGTTCAACGGCCAGCTCCGCTGACTGATCATAAATTTTCCTAATAAGTTCGCCGTCTTCGATACTGAAAACATCCTTTGAATACATTTATTTTACCCCTTCTTTCCAACAAGTTCCAGCTTTTCATTAAATCTTGAAGTATATTATATCATATTTTATTCTGAAATTCAAGCATTACCAAAAAAAAGAAACCGGCCGACAGACCGGTTTCTTAACAAATTCAATTATAAGTCAGCCAGCGTAGCAGCCATTACGGCTTTGATTGTGTGCATACGGTTTTCCGCCTGATCGAACACAACGGACTGTTTTGATTCAAAAACCTCGTCGGTAACCTCCATACAGTCAATGCCGAATTTACGGAAAATCTCTTTACCGACAGACGTACCAAGATCATGGAAGGAAGGAAGGCAGTGCATAAACAAACAATTGCACCCGGCCGAGCGCATTATTCCATCAGTTACTCTGTATGGAGTAAGGTCATTGATACGCTCACTCCAGACTTCATCCGGCTCGCCCATAGATACCCACACGTCGGTATATATCATATCGGCGTTTGCGGCAGCTTTCAACGGATCTGTTTCTAAAGAAATTACAGAACCGGTTTCCTTTGCAATTTTCTCGCATTTATCAACAAGTCCGGGATACGGAAAATACTTTTCCGGTGCGCACGCCGTAAAATTTATTCCGAGTTTTGCGCAGCCAACCATCAAAGAATTGCACATGTTGTAGCGCGTATCGCCGAAAAAAACGAGCTTTTTCCCTTTAAGAGAGCCGAAATGCTCATGCGCAGTCATAAGATCGGCAAGGACCTGCGTGGGATGGCACTCGTTTGTAAGACCGTTCCAAACAGGAATTTTTGAATATGCAGCAAGCTCTTCAACAATTTCCTGCCCGTAACCCCTGTATTCAATGCCGTCGAACATACGGCCGAGGACACGTGCGGTATCGGGAATGCTTTCTTTTTTTCCAATCTGCGAGCCTGCGGGATCAAGGTAAACGGTTTTCATCCCGAGATCTGCCGCAGCGACTTCAAACGCGCACCGCGTACGGGTGCTCGTCTTCTCGAATATGAGCGCAATATTCTTCCCTTCGCAGAGTCTGTGCGGAATCCCTGTTTTTTTACGTCTTTTAAAATCCTCCGCAAGAAGAATCAGTTCCATTATTTCATCGCTCGAAAAATCAAGAAGCTTTAAAAAAGACTTACCCCTGAGAGTCATTATTTGTTCCTTTCACTTAAAACGTTAGATACAAAAGATCAGGCTTGCCTGCAGGCCGCCTTGATTTTTTCAACGGCCGTTTTCAGTAGTGCGTCCGGTATGTTAAGCGCAGGCATAAGACGGACCCTGTCTTTTGCCGTAAGGCACAGCACTCCGTCTTTAATCAGATCTTTGACAATTTCTCCGGCCGGCCTTATGGTTTTTAATCCTATGAGAAGCCCCAGACCGGTCACCTCATTTATACCGTCAGCGTCAAGAAACTGACTCTTCATATATGCGGATTTTTTCCTGACGCCTTCTAGAAGACCATCATCAATACGTGAGAGAACAGAAATAGCCGCTGCGCAGCAGACAGGATTTCCTCCGAAAGTAGAACCGTGGTCGCCAAAACCGAGAACGTCCTGAACCTTATCCCCAAGAAGCGTTGCACCGAGCGGCAATCCGCCTGCAAGGCCTTTGGCTGTGGAAACAATATCGGGATGTAAGCCGTAATTCATATATGAATACAGCATACCGGAACGTCCGTTGCCAGTCTGCACCTCGTCAACGATAAGCAAAATGTCGTTATCACGGCAGAACGTGCCTACTGCGTCGGCAAAGGAATGCGATACAGGCAGAACGCCGCCCTCGCCCTGAACGCATTCTATCATAACAGCGGCGATTTGTTCACTCGCTAAGTTTTCAAGCGCGTTAATATCTCCTGATTCAATACTGACGAAGCCGGGAGTAAGCGGTCTGAAAAGCTCGTGATAATGCTCCTGCCCGGTGGCAGCAAGCGTTGTGAGTGTGCGACCGTGGAAACTATTTTTAAGTGTAACAACCGTGTAACAGTTGTCACCACGTTTTTCGTAAGCATATTTGCGCGCGACCTTTATCGCGCATTCGTTGGCCTCGGCCCCGGAATTGGAAAAAAACACTTTTTTCATTCCCGTCCGCAGGCACAACTGCTCGGCAAGCATGACGCACGGTTCGGTATAATAAAGATTGGAGGTGTGCTGAACTTTTCCTATCTGTCCGATAACAGCGCTTTGCCACTCTTCGTCCGCAATTCCGAACGACGTAACGCCTATGCCGCACCCCATGTCGATATACTCCTTACCGTTGATATCTTTAAGAACGGAGCCTTGACCGGAAACAATATGCACCGGAAAGCGATTGTACGTACCGGCAATGTATTCCTTATCTTTTTCGAATATGTTCATATTCAAATTTGATCCCTTTCATAAATGTTCGGCACAGATCATCGTTCCGGCGCCCTCGTCAGTAAGCAGCTCGGCAAGTATGGAATGCGGGACGCGGCCATCCATTATTATGGCGTGACACACACCGCGCCGAACTGCTTCTATGCAGCACTCAACTTTCGGTATCATGCCTCCCGAAACAATGCCGTCACGGCGCAGTTCAAAGGCTTCATCAACAGTAAGCTGCGGTATAAGAGTGGATATATCGTTCCTGTCACGTAAAATGCCGGCAATGTCCGTCATCAGTATAAGACATTCTGCCCCGAGCGCGCCGGCAATATGCGCAGCGGCGCTGTCAGCGTTGATATTATATGAATTGCCGTCGCTGTCGCAGCCGACTGATGAAACGACAGGAATATACCCTCGCTCCAACAAATCGTTAATTACCCCGATGTTTACCTTATTAATCTCGCCGACATATCCGAGCCGCTCGTCTTTTTTTATTGCTTCGATAAGTCTTCCGTCAATTCCGGAAAGACCTACGGCTCTGCCCCCCCTGTTTTCAAGGAGTTTGACCAGTGTTTTGTTGACCTTCCCGGCAAGAACCATCTGTACAATGTCAACCGTTTCGCGGTCAGTGACTCTTAAACCGTCGACAAACTCGGTCTTTTTCCCGAGTTTGTCCATCATCTCGCTTATTTCCGGACCGCCGCCGTGAATCAGCACGATCCTTATGCCGATAAGCTGCAGAAGGACGATGTCTTCCATGACCTGTTGCTTCAGGCCTTCATTTATCATTGCGTTGCCGCCGTATTTCACGACTACCGTCTTCCCGTTGTACTGCCTTATGTAAGGGAGTGCCTGCGTCAGGATCTCGGCGCGGTCGGCGTTGGATATTCCGTTCAGCATATTATTACCCTTTCAAATGCCAGAGTTTCATGTTCGATAATCGCCGTTTATTTTAACGTAATCATATGTGAGATCGCATCCCCACGCAGTTGCGCTTTCGTTTCCCGAATTCAGATTAACAAGAATTGCTATTTCGTCTTCTGAAAGAACGGCTTTAGCTGCATCCTCGGAAAAATCGATGCCTGCGCCCTGCCTGCACACGTTGACGGCACCTGCGGTACTGCGGAAACAAATGTCTATTTTACTAACGTCGACGTCCGCTCCGCTGTAACCTATTGCGCACAGCACACGCCCCCAGTTGGCATCGGCACCGAACATTGCAGCCTTTAAAAGCGTTGACGAAATTACGCTGCGCGCCACGGTCCTGGCAATCAGTAAACTTTGAGCGCCGCTTACAGTGCATTCAAGAAGCTTGGTTGCCCCTTCGCCGTCTGCTGCGATCTTGCGGGAGAGAGAAACCGTAACGGCATGCAATGCTTCTTTGAATATTTCAAAGTCGTCGCATGCGGCAGTTATTGGTTCATTTCCCGCATTTCCGTTTGCCATTACAGACACCATATCGTTCGTCGAGGTATCTCCGTCAACCGAAATCATATTAAACGTTCCGCCAACGTCGTCTGATAGAGCAAGCCTCAGCATCTCGGCGCTTATTGCCACGTCTGTAGTCAGGAAAACAAGCATAGTCGCCATATTCGGATGGATCATGCCGCTTCCCTTTGCCATGCCGCCCAATCTGCATGTTTTTCCGCTTAATTCAAACTCAACCGCCGACTCCTTAAGTCTTGTATCGGTCGTCATAATCGCTTCGGCGGCAGCCTGGTTTCCGTTTTTTGACAGACCGTGAACAAGTTTATCCATTCCGTCTGAAACAGGGTCGAGACTGAGCGGCTGACCAATTACTCCTGTTGAAGCGACAATAACGTCGGACGGATCAATTGAAAGAGCCGATCCGGTCAGCCGGCACATTTCCTCGGCAATAAGAATGCCGTCGGCGTTGCAGGTGTTTGCGTTTCCGCTGTTGCAGATCATCGCCCGGGCGATTCCGTTTGAAATGTTGCGACCCGTTACGGTGAGCGGAGCACCCTTGACAAGATTTCTTGTGTATACTGCCGCTGCTGTTGCGGGCGACGCGCTGAACACAAGCGACAGATCCTTTTTTGAATGGTTTTTTCTTATGCCGCAGTGTATACCGTTTGCAAGAAATCCCGAAGCCGCGCATACTCCGCCGTTAATAAATTTCATATTCTACTCACCTCATGTTTATGTTCTGTTATCTCAAAGCAGTACTGTAAAACCGTTTTATCCGGTGACAAGTCCGGTACAATCGCTAAAACCGAGTACAATGTTCATGTTCTGGATTGCAGAGCCCGAAGCTCCTTTGCCGAGATTATCGAATACCGCCTGTACTATTATCCGGTTCTCCTCTCCGTAGACCGAGACCGCCATATCGTCCCTTCCTGAAAATGCCTTTGCGGAAACAAATCCGCCGACGTCCGTGCTTTCCGTAAATTTAACAAGACCTGACGTATAATACCTGCGGTAAATATCTGAAATCATTTCCGCATCGCCGCGAATTAAACTGCGGTGCAACGGTACGGTCACGACCATTCCGGAATAATAATCACCTACTACCGGGCAGAAAACAGGCTCATGCTTAAGTCCGCACACAGTCTTCATCTCGGGAAGATGCTTATGGTTCTGGGACAATCCGTAAATTCTCGGAGCGCTTAAATTATGATTAAGCGAATCATCGGTATATTCAGCAATCATTTTTTTCCCGCCCCCCGAATAACCGGTAAGAGAAAAGCAGTCAAGCGGAATATCATCTGAAATAATCCTCTCTTCGACAAGAGGGGCAATAAGAGCAACAAAGCCTATGGCATGGCAGCCCGGATTGGCAATTCTTTTCGAGACGGCAATTTTACTTCTCTGTCCATGAAGTTCAGGAAAGCCGTATACCCATCCGGGTGCCGTCCTGTGGGCCGTTGAAGCGTCTATCACAACCGTTTCAGGGTTGTCAATCAGTTTTACAGCCTCTTCAGCGGCACTGTCAGGCAGGCACAGAAAAACAACGTCGCTGGAATTCATTTTTTCAGCTCTTGATCCCGGATCTTTTCTTTTTTCATCTGGTATCGTCACAAGCTCAATGTCACAGCGCCCCGCAAGTCTTTCATATATTCTGAGCCCCGTGGTCCCTGAACTTCCGTCGATAAAAATCCTAGGTTTTCCGGTCATAGCGTTTCGCCCCGCGTTACATCAAAAAAATATATAATATTATACAACATATTTTTGCAAAAGTCAAGAATAATAAAAATTATTAATAAATATTTTAATATTTTCACACTAAAGTGAATTTTTATATGAAATATTCATGCCTTTTGGATATTCAATTATAAAAGCCCCGCGTCCGGAGACGAAGGGCTTGATATAACGTTAATTATGCTACAACGCAGTTTGAATTCATTCTGCAAACAGAGGCGTCGAGTAGTATCTGTCTCCGCTGTCGGGCAGAAGCGCAACAATTATTTTCCCAGTGTTTTCCGGCCTCTTTGCAATCTCGATTGCGGCATGAAGCGCAGCGCCTGAGGAAATGCCGACAGATATTCCCTCGCGGCGCGCAAGCAGCTTTGCCGCGGCAAATGCATCTTCGTTCACAACGCGGAAAATCTCATCGTATACGGATGTGTTCAGCACGTCGGGAACGAATCCGGCGCCGATACCCTGAATCTTGTGCGGCCCGCTTTTCCCCTCTGAAAGGACAGGAGACGAATCAGGTTCCACGGCAACAATTTTTACGGAAGGATTCTGTTCTTTCAGATACTCGCCAGTTCCCGTTACTGTTCCTCCGGTACCGACTCCAGCCACGAAAATATCAACCCTGCCGTCTGTATCACGCCAGATTTCCGGACCTGTCGTCGCCCTGTGTATCGCAGGATTTGCCGGATTAACAAACTGTCCGGGAATAAAACTGTCAGGGATTTCTCCGGCAAGTTCTTCAGCTTTGGCGATGGCGCCTTTCATACCTTTCGCACCTTCGGTAAGTACGATTTCGGCGCCGTATGCCTTAAGAATGTTGCGACGCTCAACGCTCATAGTCTCCGGCATGGTCAGGATGCAGCGATAACCTTTGGCGGCGGCAATCGACGCAAGTCCGATCCCGGTGTTTCCCGAAGTCGGTTCAATAATTACAGAACCCTTTTTCAGGAGCCCTTTTCCCTCCGCGTCCTCTATCATTGCTTTTGCGATTCTGTCCTTAACGGATCCGGCCGGATTGAAGTATTCAAGTTTTACAAGCAGTGTTGCGGCGAGATTGAGTTCATTCTCAACGTTCGTGATTTCAACAAGCGGTGTATTTCCTATCAGTCCGAGTGTACCTTTGTAAATGTTAGCCATTGTTTTTTCTCCTTTTTAATGTTCAGCTAATCGCCGCGAAACCTTTTTCAAGGTCCGCAATTATATCGTCGATGTGTTCCGTTCCTATTGAAAGTCGGATGGTGTTTTCGTAAATGTTCTGTTCGGCGAGCTCCTCTGCGGAGAGCTGTGAATGCGTTGTTGTAGCCGGGTGAATAACCAGGCTTTTGACGTCAGCAACGTTTGCAAGAAGAGAGAATATTTCAAGAGCGTCAATAAATCTCCAGGCCTCTTCCCTTCCTCCTTTTATGTCGAACGTAAATATTGAGCCGCCGCCGTTCGGGAAATATTTCTTGTACAGTTCATGCTGCGGGTGATCGGGGAGCGACGGGTGATTGACTTTTTCGACAAGCGGATGCCCGGCAAGATACTCGACAACCGCTTTCGTATTCTCCGCGTGTCTTTCAAGCCTTAATGAAAGCGTTTCAACTCCCTGAAGCAGCAGAAAGGCGTTGAACGGCGAGATGCAGGCGCCGGTGTCACGCAGCAGTATCGCTCTGATGTAGGTCACAAACGCTGCCGGACCAACAGCATCGTAGAAGGAAACGCCGTGGTAACTCGGATTTGGAGCGGCGATGTTCGGATATTTTCCGCTCGCGCTCCAGTCGAATTTGCCGGATTCCACGATGATGCCGCCGAGCGTCGTACCATGCCCGCCTATGAATTTGGTAGCGGAGTGAACAACAACGTCCGCCCCGTGTTCGATCGGGCGAATCAGAAACGGTGTGCCAAAGGTATTGTCAATCACAACGGGTATCCCGTGTTTGTGAGCGATTTCAGCAACGGCGTCGATATCCGGAATATCGCTGTTGGGATTGCCGAGCGTTTCAAGGAAAACCGCGCGTGTATCATCGGTGATTGCGTTTTCAACCTCTGCAAGATCGTGGATGTTTACGAATGTCGTCCTGATGCCGTACTGCGGAAGCGTGTGAGACAGAAGATTGAACGTGCCGCCGTAGATTGTCTTTTGCGCCACGATGTGTCCGCCGTTTGCCGCAAGCGCCTCAATTGTGTAAGTAATCGCTGCGGCACCCGATGCAAGCGCAAGAGCTGCGCTGCCTCCTTCAAGGGCGGCAAGTCTTTTTTCAAGAACATCCTGCGTAGTGTTTGTAAGTCTGCCGTAAATGTTGCCCGCGTCCGCAAGGCCGAAGCGGTCGGCGGCATGTTTGCTGTTATGAAAGACGTATGATGTCGTCTGATAAATTGGAACCGCGCGTGAATCAGTAGCCGGGTCAGCCTGTTCCTGACCCACGTGCAGCTGAAGTGTTTCAAATCTGTAATTACTCATTTTTTTCCTTCCCGGTTATGGTTTTGATAATTAATTGTCTTCGGTCAGCGGCTTGCTTTTTTCTCCCGGGTAAACTCATGCTGACACGGTCACAGTTCCGTCGTTCAGAAGGAACTGAAAAAAATCAGTCGTCACATTCCGTTTATTTCACCCGGGAGACGGGCATTCGACAATAATCACGGTATTTTCTGTTAAGGACATTCATTACTTTCTCCTCATCCGTTCTGCGGTAACAATATTATACCATATTTTTTACCGTTTGTAAATTCGTTTGTTTTTATCGTCGATGATAAAATAAGGTTATCGCATTGTTTTATTGGCTGATATTCTCAAAATCGCACAGTCATTGTGCCGGGTGTTCACAGCGGTCCCAAAAATTTGAAAATCTTAAATCTCTTTGAAGCGCAACAGTTCATTAACATATTCTGTGCCGTACTCGGACAGTGAATGACCCTTTCTTGTGATATAACCTATCGTCAGCGGATCTTCTTCCTTCATTTTAACGGCTACAAGTCCCCGCAGAACCGAATCCTCCCGTGAAAGCATTCCGCAACCGACCGAATACGCTCCGAGTCCGGCGATTATCTCCATTGCCGTCGCCCTGTCATCCGTTCTGATCATTTTATCAAATGAATAATCAGCCATCGCTTCTTCACTTATATAAAAATTCCCGTCATTGCTCTGATCGAATGAAACGCAGGGAAAATCACGCATTTCCTCCAAAGATATGCTTTCCCTTCCCGCAAATTTATGATCCTTCCAAACCTAAACAAAAGTATCTCTTTTCATCAGAGGGACAAAATCAAGCCGGTATTCACGGAACAGTTTTTTTAAAATAGCTTCGTTTGATCCTGAAAACGAGATCACACCCACCTCGCTTTTCATTCTCCCAACGTCGTCAAGAACCTCCTTTGTTTTCGTCTCATGAATCGAAAAAAGGTATCTGGAAGGATCCGTCTTTCTTATCAGCTCGGTAAAGGCTTTTATCGCGAAATTATAATGCTGCGTCGAGACAGAAAACCTTTCCCTGCCGCTTTCGCGGGAGAAATACCGGTCCTCCAGAATTTCGTACTGTCCGACCGCCTTTTTTGCATACGTCAGAAATTCGCGTCCATCGTCAGTAACTGAAACCCCTTTATTTGTCCGTTCAAATATTACGATTCCAAGCTCATCCTCAAGCTCGCGTATACTTGCAGAAAGAGCGGGCTGCGTAACATACAGTTTTGACGATGCCTCCCTCATTGACGAAGAACCGGAAACTTCAATAACGTATTTAAGTTGAGTAATGTTCATTGTTTCCTCATTGTTTCATGTATTTTCCGGGAAAACCGCCGTATCATTTCACGACCGCTTCGATCGTGCCTCCGCCAACAATGCAATCGTCGTCATCGTAGAAAACCGCAGACTGCCCGGGGGTTGCCGCTCTCGCAGGTTCGAGAAAACGGACTTTCACC
>JAFZTO010000134.1 GCA_017618795.1 Clostridia bacterium
TCCTTAAATGTGTAAAATCAAACAATCATTGCATGACGGTTCCGGCCGGCAATCAGCCCTCGTCGACTGCAGAATAATCAATCCCAAGTACCTCGGCAACCTCCTGGTTGAGCCTGATGCCGTAGGTTTCGCTGTCGTAATAGCGAACGGGAACGTCAAATACATAAAGTCCGAAATGGAGCGCTCTGTTAGTTACGAAGCCGGTCGTGCCGACTATTCCTATCAGATCCTGCTTTGAAAGAATGTCGCCGACGCTCACGCTTGTGGAACTGAGATGCGCGTACAGCGACTTGAGGCCTGCACCGTGTTCTACTACGACGGTCTTGCCCGACATTGTGGTTTCACCGACGAATATAACTTTGCCGGGCAGGCAGGCGTATACCTCGTCGTTCGTCTTGACCGAATAGTTGACACCCTCGTGCCAGTATGTCTTGTTGGCGGAGTCAGTCGCGTTTTCAAGAATCATTTTTATACCGTAGCCGACGGAAATCTGCCTTCCCTTCACCGGCTGAACGAGCATATTGTCGTCGTCAAGCCAGTAAATGTCGTTGCAGATATTGGCAAACGGAGCGCTCATCACGCTTTTGAAGGTCTCGCGCGTCGCAGTGGTGAATTTGGAATTGATTATCTCGGCGCTGGTGGAAACGTATTTGTTCTGAATTACTCTCGCCTTGACGTTAACGCTGAAATCCTGATAAACCCCGCCGTAGGAGAACGTCATCTTAAAATCCTTTTCCTGGTTCCTGTTCGCGTCGCTGGTGGCAAGCGAGAACGGAATCAGGGCGTGGTAATAGCCGGCGTATTTGAAGAAGGTCGGAGTAAAGCGCGTATCCTCGTCGTTGCCGTATACGGCGGGCTCGGAAGCAAAGCCTATAAGAGCCGGATCCACAATGTTTTTAGCGGAAACTACAATAAAGTCGCCGTATTTGCTCACATTACTCGAAATATTGAACACTGCGGGAGAAAGAACGTTTGCCGTATATTTGTACGTCGCCTCTCCGTAGTACGCCCTGCCGTCCGATTCATACCATTTGGCAATGACACTGACGCAGTACACCGTGTTGTCGATGAACAGGTCGCGGTCGATATTTTCGTAAAGTCCGTCGAAAGCGGTGTTGCCGTCCTGGTCTATAAGCGTCACGTAAACAAAATCCGGCTCCTTGTCAAACGAAAGCTCAAGACCTCCCGAGACATCAATGGTTTCGACGGCGGTCGATGTATTCCCGTTGATTTTGATAAATTCGTTTTCGTGCGACAGATAGCTCCACGCGAGGTCTATCGGAAGTATCGAAGTCTTTTCCGCGACGGTCAGTACGGGCTGCGACGACTGCGGGAACAGCTGTGCGGCATAAGTCGAGAGGAGAAAAGTCCCCGCGTATTTCGAATCAACCTTGTAGTAGTCGCCGTTGTTATCCTTGTAGTAGACATTGTCCGGATTTGAACTCAAATAATAATAATAAGTGTTCTTGCGGTTGTAGCTGGTGTAATCGGCAATATAGCACGCGTAGTCGTCGCCGTTCAGCGTGTTTACCTTTTTGCTGTTTTCGTTCATGTCAAAAAGCATGTCGTAAAGGTCTTTCGCCGCGCTGTCTCCCGTTTTGCTGTACGTATATGTGGTCTTGTTTGGCGTAAACACCTCAACGGAGGAAACTGAATTCCTCGTCACGGGATTTTTCGACGCGTTCGAATAGGATATCACGGCAACAACCGTCGGTATAATGGCAACCAGGGCGATCAGCGCAATGGTAACTATTTTTTTCTTCATCGGCTTGTCTCCTTGCGAAATTAAGGACTTCTTCATCATTACATAATTATACCTCATTTTTCCGCAGTTGTCAAGTTTTTTTGCAAAACCTTTTAAAATGTTTTTTCATCGCTGCCCTCAGAAAGCAAAAATAGCGCGAAAAACGGCTTTTCAGTCCGTCGCGCTCTTCATTTTCGCCACAACGCGGTTAATGGCAAATCCCTTCCCGGAAAAGATTCTTTCGTACTCGGTCTCTATGTTGCAGGCGTTGAACTCGCTGTTATGAAGATCGTATGTGACGTCGTGCAGCTCGAAGCCTGACGCCGCGAACTCGGCAAGCGAAAAATCGAACAGCCCCCTGTTGTCAGTTTTGAAGACAACCTCCCCGCCGTCGGTAAGTATCTCCCTGTAAATCGCAAGGAAACCGCGGTATGTCAGCCTCCTCTTATAATGACCGGACTTCGGCCACGGGTCCGAAAAATTAAGATAAATTCTGGTCACGGTTTTTTCAGGGAAATAGTCCCTGAGGTTCCTCGCGTCGCCGACGATGAATTTTACATTCGGAATCTCCGCCGCCTTTATTTTTTCGGCGGCGAGCAGAAGCACATCGGGAATTCTTTCCATGGCAACAAAATTTGTATCCGGATGCCTTTTCGCGTTTTCGCATATGAACGCGCCCTTGCCGCAGCCGATCTCGAGCTCGCAGGGAAAAGGAGGCATTTCCGAGGCCTCATGGACTATAAAATCCGCACAAAGTGCAATTCTTTCTGCTCCGTGGCGTTTTTTTCTCATTCGCATATTGAAATTTTCCTTTTTTTTTGGTATAATAGATATGTATAGTTTTTTCGGGCTATATTATACCTCTTTTTTTCAAAAAAATCAAGAGGAATACCAAAAGGAGTCCGCAATGGATAAACAAACCTTTTTCAGCGAGCTGAGCGACAGACTTTCGGACCTTGGCGTAAGAAAGGATTATATCGACAAGCATATCGCCCAGTTCGACAATTACTTTTCCGGAAAACCCGACGAACAGGTTGAGGAGGAAATAGAAAAGCTCGGAGACCTCGACCGGCTTTCCTCCCGCATTAAAAGGATGACCGACAAGATGATTCTTGCGGAGACCGGCATACCTCCGGCAGAGGACGGCAACGGGCAGGAAGAAGAAAAACATGTCAATGATCAGACTGACGACAGTCCGGATCAGGCTCCTGCGGAAAACGATACCGGGTCCGAAAGTGCGGAACCGGCAAACGAGCATAAGCCTCAGCCGCTCAGAAGGAGAAGAATCTGGGAAAGCGAAATTGACGAATCCGAACTCGAGGGACTTGAAGACTATTCCGACGAGTTTCCGGAAAACCGCGGCGACGACGCCGAGGACGACGGAAACGATACCGGCACGCCGACAATCGGCGGTAAGCAACTGAGGATTTCCAAGAAAACCGACGACGAGCTTAAATCGAACCTGACAAAGTTCAGAATAATATTTTTCCTTTGTCTGCCGCTTGTCGCCGTTCTGCTCACGCTCACCGCAGCGCTGTTCGGAATTCTCTTCTTTGCGATCGCGGTGCTTGTCATCGTAGCGTCGGCCGTTCTTGCGGTCATAACGGCAGCCGGGTCTGCTGTGTCCATATTCGGACTCATATCCGGAGTCGTTCAGGTTTTATCTAACTTCTACGTAGGCCTTTACGAATGCGGGCTGTCAATAATGATAGGCGCGGCCGCCATGTTCGCGGGAATACTGGTCTACAATTTCATCGTGAGACTCATGCCGTTTGTCGCTTCCAAGCTCTGGAAATTCATGAAATTCGTGTTCAGAAAATTCAAGGTGCTTTACGTATTTGTCAAGAAGGAGTGCTTGCAGCTGTGAAACCTACATCTATCATATTTCTGGTAATGGCCGTCATACTTTTTGTCGGAGGCTACGCCATGTGCAGATTCGCATCCGCGCGCGCAGAGCGCGACGGTGTTGAAATATACAGTCAGCGGGCTGACAGCGAAGGCAATCAGGTCTACAGTTATACGGTGGACGATAACTCGATTTCGTCGCTCAAGCTTGTTTTTTCCGGCGTGAACGTCACCGTTGAACCCACCGAAGGAGAGAGCCGGGTTGTGCTGACTAACTTCCCGGTAAGTTCATACGCCGTCACCATGAGCGGCAGTACCGTGACCATCGACGGAACGGTCGGAAAAATCATGTCGCTCATCGACAGATCATCAGGTGGTCTGCAATTCAGAGGCATACGGTATTTTCTGATGAAAAATCCGCCGGACGACGCGGAAAAATCCGTCCTGGTTTACATAACCCGGTATTCAAAGCTTAATTCGCTTGTCATCACAGACTCCGGCGGGGACATCTCCCTGTCAAGGCTCGACAACCCGCTTGATTACACGATCATAAGCTCCGGGGCATCGGTCAGCTTGAGCGAGGTCAGTACCGTTTCCGTAATGAAAATTGACCTGACTTCAGGCGTGCTCAACTGCGACGGCTGCGAAATATTCACAATCAGAGCCTCAATCAGCGACGGCAGCGCGAGAATCAATACCGCGGGCAAATACGACGCGAGTACCATTGCTTACAACCTCTCGGCTGAAAACGGCTCGATAATTTACAACGGAGCGATCCTCGAGGAGCAGATTTACAAGATTTCGCCTGCGAACACTTACGCGAGAATGGAAATATCCGTGAAAAACGGCAGCATAACGCTCACCGACAGCGTAGACAATCAGGTCGCGCAATAAAACTGACAATGAAAAATCCGGGAATACGGCATTCCCGGATTTTTGTATTGCCAGAATTATCTCTTGGAGAACTGCGGAGCGCGGCGGGCTGCCTTGAGTCCGTATTTCTTTCTTTCCTTCATACGCGGGTCGCGTGTGAGGAATCCGGCCTTTTTGAGGGCGGTGCGGAATTCCGGATCGGCCTGCAGGAGAGCTCTTGCAACTCCGTGGCGGATGGCGCCCGCCTGACCGGAGAAGCCGCCGCCGTTTACGCGGCAGATTATGTCGAACTTGCCGACGGTGTCCGTGACGCCGAAAGGCTGATTGACGACAAGCTTCATAGTGTCGAGTCCGAAATAATCGTCGATATCGCGTCCGTTAATTGTCACGACGCCTGTCCCTGGAACAAGGCGAACGCGGGCAACTGATTTCTTTCTTCTGCCTGTACCGTAAAAATAAGGCTTTGCACTTGTATACATCGTTTGTTTCCTTTCTGCGCTCAATCTTCGCAGGCAACCGGCTTCTGAGCCTCGTGCTTGTGTTCAGGGCCGGCGTAAATCTTAAGTCTTGTAAGTGACTTTCTGCCGACGGTGTTGTCGGGAAGCATACGGCGGACCGCAAGCTCCATAGCCTTTTCGGGTCTGCTCTCCATGAGAGTCTTGTACTGGATCTTCTTGAGCCCTCCGATATATCCGGAATGGTGATAATAGTACTTGTTCTCGAGCTTTTTGCCTGTGAGAACCGCCTTGTCGGCGTTTATGATAACGACAAATTCTCCGCAGTCAACGTGGGGCGTATATTCGGGACGGTGTTTGCCTCTCAGAATCGTTGCGGCTTTTACAGCGGTTCTGCCGAGAGGTTTGCCTGCCGCGTCAATTACGAACCAGCGGCGCTCGACCGTCTCCTTTTTGGCCATATAAGTGGACATCTGGTATTTCCTCCGAAACATTCTTTTTGATTTCGAAAATATTATATCACACTTTTTCCCGTTTGTCAAGCGTTAAAGGCTGAAAAGTCCGGTTTTTTTGAAATATTTTTGTTTTTTTACGTTTTTTGACGTTTTTTTACTGTTTTTAACTGTTTTAATAATCCAGCTCTTTAATTTTCACGTAGGAGCCGCCCGCGCCCTCCACTACTGTGAGATACATCGGCTTCGAGCTGTCGCTGGGGACAAAATTGAACACTGTCCCGTCGTTCTTCATTATAGAGA